>DAOURZ010000061.1 GCA_030627475.1 Deltaproteobacteria bacterium
ACTGGCTGGAGTATATCCTTTATCAATTGCAGCCGCATAGATTATAGGCTTAAAAGCGGAACCGGGCTGACGCTTTGATTGAATGGCCCTGTTAAACTGGCTTTTTCTGAAATCTCTTCCTCCTAATAGTGCTTTTACATGGCCTGTTTCAGCCTCAATAGAAAGCAGCGCAGCTTGCACCTCCGGTTCCTGCTCCAGTTCAAGTTCCCATTGTTCCGAGTCAATTATTTTATTTTTAAATTTTACCAGTATAACATCTCCGATATCAAGGACTTCTCCAGGATGTTTTACTCTAACCTGGTAGTAGGGTACTTCCGGGTTCGGCTTTCTGGCCCAGCGCATACTCGCAATATTAATTATCCCCTGTATATTTCCAATACGAACAGTCACCGTATCATTAATATCATTAACTTCAATTACGACCCCTTTAACTATTTTCCCTTCTTCAGCAGGATTTTTCTCAAGCTCTTTTAGAAGTTTTTTTGAAAAAGCTTCGATTTCTTCTGTTGTAAGAAATTTAACAGGACCGCGATAACCCTGACGCTTGTCGAGAGCCTTCAAACCTTTTTCTATCTCTTTCCTTGCAGCTTTCTGTATTTCAATATTAACGGCAGTATAAATTTTGAGGCCATCATTATATAAAGCATCGGAACCGTATTTTTTTTCAACATACCGCCTTACATGCTCTGTATAAAATGGAACCTTTTCAATATACCAGTTGCGCCGCGGTTTTATATCCAGTTCAGTATTTATAGCTTCATTTGCCTGAATATTTGTAATATAGCCTTCGGCAATCATACGGTTTAGAACATAGATCTGACGTTGCTTTGCTTTTTCAGGATTTCTGAAAGGGGAGTATTTGCTGGGAGCCTGGGGCAGACCTGCTAACATAGCGCATTCAGCAAGATTCATATCTCTAACGGATTTCCCGAAATAATTTTCCGAAGCAGCTTCCACACCATATGCTCCATGTCCGAGATATATCTGGTTTAAATATAGAAAGAGAATTTCTTCTTTAGCAAATTTCCTATCTATGCGATATGCAAGAATGGCTTCTTTTACTTTGCGGGTATAATTTCTTTCAGGTGTAAGTAATAAAGATTTTGTAATCTGCTGAGTAATAGTGCTGCCACCCTGAACTATGGTGCCGGCCTCAATATTTTTTAAATAAGCTCTGATAATACTTGAAATATCTATGCCCTTATGCCTGAAAAATCTTGCATCCTCTGCTGCAACAAAAGCGTTTATAAGCATTTTCGGCATTTCTGATATAGGAAGAATGATTCTGCGTTCTTTATAAAATTCAGCAATTTTTCTGTTATCATCCGAATAAACAGTTGTAATAAGAGAAGGACGATAATCGGTTAGAGAAGAAATTCTGGGGAGATCTCTGCTGAGGTAAAAATAAATTCCGCCTATGGTAATGGAGATTGATAATATTATTAATACGATAAGCCTGACACACCATAAGAATATATTTGTTATAAAACTTCCCTTATTTCGCATGGCTCGCTTTTTTAATATTTTGTATGTGCTTTTTTGTTTAACCATATTACAACTACCTTAAATCCAACATATTGTAAAAGAAGCTTCCAACTTCTTAAATCACCGGCAGGATGCCGTTGCTACTTTCCATGTTCCTAAGGAACGTGAACGAAATGACTATCAGATCTCCAGTCAATTTTCAAGAATCTGTTAATATAAAAAATAATTTGACATTATTACAGATTATAGTTACTTAATCAAGTTTTTAATATACTAACAATTTTCTGAAAATTTTTAAATTAATGAGACTTAATACCTATGATCAAACTTGATTTTAATAAAATTGGGGGCCTTGTCCCGGCTATCGTCCAGGATTATAAAACAGGGGAAGTATTAATGCTGGCTTTTATGAATCAGGAAGCCTGGGAGACAACCCTTTCAACAGGCAAGGCTACATTCTACAGCCGCACAAGGAAGGAACTCTGGATCAAGGGAAAAACCTCAGGAAATATACAGATAGTTAAAGAAACAAGAATAGATTGTGATGATGATACAGTTCTTTTAAAGGTTGAACAGGTTGGAGGTGCAGCCTGTCATACGGGTCATAAAAGCTGTTTTTATAAAAAAGTTGAAGAGGATGGATCAATAAAGGTTATTGGAAAGCCTTTATTTGATCCTGAGGAGGTATACAAGAAATGAAAAATAAACTAAAACTGGGTATTCCCAAGGGCAGTCTGCAGAATGCTACGATTGCACTTTTCAAACGCTCAGGGTGGAAAATAAATATTAATGGAAGAAGCTATTTCCCTGAAATCAATGACACCTCAATTGAATGTACGATTTGCAGGGCACAGGAGATGTCGCGTTATGTAGAAGACGGAACTCTTGATGCAGGGCTGACCGGAAAAGACTGGATTGCTGAAAACAGCTCCGATGTTTGTGTCGTCGCCGATCTCGTTTACTCCAAGGTAAGTACGCGTCCTGCGAGGTGGGTGCTGGCTGTTGCGAAGGACTCACCAATTAACAAACCTGAAGATCTTCAGGGGAAAAAAGTAGCAACGGAACTGGTTGAATTTACAAAAAAATACTTTGCTGAAAAGAATATTGATGTTACAATTGAATTTTCATGGGGTGCAACAGAGGCAAAGGTTGTTTCCGGTCTTGCAGATGCCATAGTTGAGGTTACTGAAACCGAGAGCACAATAAAGGCGCATGGACTCCGTATTATACAGGAACTGATGCAAACCAATACTCAGCTTATTGCAAATCACAATGCATGGGATGATAATTTTAAAAAAGAAAAGATAGAACAGGTAGCTCTTTTACTTAAAGGAGCTCTTCTCGGTGAAAAACTGGTTGGTCTTAAAATGAATGTATCTGAATCAAAAATTGAAAACATTGTATCTCTGCTTCCAAGCTTGAACGCTCCAACAGTAGCGCACCTTTACCAGTCAGAATGGTTTTCGGTAGAAACAGTCGTAGATTCCGATGTTGTCAGAGATCTCATACCTCAACTCCTTAAAAATGGCGCTGAAGGTATAATTGAGTATCCGCTTAATAAGGTGGTGTAGGGGCGAATCTTGTGTTCGCTCTAAATAGGGGCGAATACAAGATTCGCTCTAATTAGGGCGATCACAAGATTCGCCCCTACAATAGGGCGATCACAAGGATCGCCCCGACAGTAAACGATTACATTAAATATTAAATGAAAATAAAATCTACTGAATTCATTACAAGCGCTGTTAAGCCGTCACAGTATCCTCAATCAGGCCTGCCGGAAATAGCTTTTGCAGGACGTTCCAATGTGGGTAAATCTTCTCTTATTAATACACTTGTAAACCGAAAGCGTCTTGTTAAAACAAGTTCAACGCCGGGGCGTACCCAGCTTATCAACTTTTTTCTTGTAAATAAGAAATTTTCGTTTGTAGATCTTCCCGGGTATGGATATGCAAAAGTTCCCATGTCTGTACAGAAAAACTGGGGTCCCATGATTGAGACATATCTTACTTTTAGAAAAACTTTAAAAGGTGTTGTATTAATTATGGACATACGACGTATACCCGGCAAGTATGAATCAGACATTATGGACTGGCTTTACCATTATAATATTCCGGTCATCCTTGTACTTACAAAAACTGATAAGCTGTCAAAAACAAAACAGATTAAGCAACATCTTTTAATATCCCAGGCTCTGTCGGTTGATATGAATTATTTAATACTGTTTTCCGCAAAATCACGTCATGGAAAAGACGATGTGTGGAATGCTGTAGAAAGGTTATTACAGGAAAATATTTGAAGAAAACAAATAACAGGTTTGGTGATTTTAAATCAGGATTTGTAACCATTGCCGGTGCTCCCAACGTTGGAAAATCCACTCTTTTAAACAGGATGATCGGCGAAAAAATTTCAATCACTTCCAAAAAACCACAGACCACACGCAATCGTATAATCGGGATAGTACACAGACCTTGCTTACAGATTGTTTTTATTGATACACCCGGAGTTCACAAAGCAAAAGGCGCTTTAAACATCAGAATAGTTGATGTTGCACTTTTGGCTATGGCTGATGTTGATCTGCTTTTAATTGTTTTAGACGTAACAACTCCTGACCCTGAGTCTGAAAAGATTCTGATAAAACAACTTGAAAAACAGAAGAGACCGGTTATTCTTGTTCTTAACAAGATAGATCTGATAAAAAAACCCAAACTTCTCACCATCATAGACAAATGGACAAAAACTTATCCCTTTGAATCAATTATACCTGTTTCTGCAAAACATGGAACTCAGGTGGAAGAGCTTATCCAGGCAATGAAGCGCATTCTTCCAAACGGTCCCCCTTTTTTTCCTGAAGATGCCATAACTGATATGCCGGAACGTTTTATTGCTGCCGAAATGGTTCGTGAAAAGGTTTTTCGTTTAACCGGTGAAGAAATACCATATTCAATAGCTGTGACCATTGATTCTTTTTACGAAGATGCCAAAGGTTCTCTTGTTAAAATATATGCAACAATTCATGTTGAGCGTGATTCCCAGAAAGGCATAATAATAGGAAAAAACGGGAGCAAGCTTAAAAAAATTGGTGAAGAAGCTCGCATGGAAATTCAGAGAATGGTCGGTGCAAAGGTTTTTTTAAAGCTTTTCGTAAGGGTTCAGAAAAACTGGAGCAAAGATACTAAGGCTTTAAGAAGATTCGGTTACTGATGATAGTTTCATTTCATCCCTGTTTTGGGGCAGATAAATATATAATTTGTGCGGGACGTAAGCCGAATGATGATGATCTTGCCGCAATAAAGGCTGCTGACGCTGTAATTCTGCCTCAAGGTTGCAATAAAGCACTTTATAGAATGGTGAGTCAAAACTGTTCCAATGTATTTCCTGATTATGAGACAAAATTTAAGTATCCCGGCAAAATAGGCCAGATTCGTCTTTTCCGGGAAACAAATGTTTTACACCCGAAATCTGAAACTTTTGAGCGAGTTGACTCTTTTCTATATAAGTATAAAGCAGAACCTGAAAACCTTGCTTTTGATTTCCCGTTTGTTTTCAAGTTCGACTGGGGTGGAGAGGGGTACGGTGTATTTTTGATAACTTCTTCTGAAGAGTTTAAAGATGTTATTCAAAAGGCTTTAAATTTTGAACGTGCCGGTCATGTGGGTTTTTTGATACAGGAATATATCCCTTCGCAAGGCAGAAGCTTGAGAGTCGTTGTGATAGGGCAAAAAATTATTTCTTACTGGCGTGTTCAGGAAGATACAAAAGAATTTTGTTCCAGCCTGGCAATGGGAGCTTATTTAGACTTTGATTCTGATCCTGACCTGCAGAAAGCGGCAGTTAAAGCAACAAAGTATTTTTGTAAAACAACAGGAATCAATCTGGCAGGTTTTGATTTTCTCTTTTCATCAGAAGCAGATATGAAAGAACCGTTTTTTCTCGAAATAAACTATTATTTTGGCAGACGTGGTCTGGGTGGCTCTGAGAAATATTATAAAACACTTGAATCAGAAATAAGGAGTTGGGTTTACAGCCTTGGTTTGTATGAAAAAAAGCAATTTTCAGCCATTTGCATATGATCTAAATGAAGCGCAAATAAAACAAGAACGCGAGAAAGCAAGAGACATCAGAAAATCCCAGTGGTGGAAACGCTGTCTTGCAAAAGGAATATGCTATTACTGCGAAAAGCAAACTCCTCCAAAAGAACTTACAATGGATCATATTGTACCGATATCACGAGGAGGCAGAAGTACAAAAGGCAATGTGGTTACTTCGTGCAAGGAATGCAATAATAAAAAAAGGTACCTTCTTCCAATGGAATGGGAGCAATATTTGAGTGTAAAGGAATAAAAAACCATGAGGTTTAAAAAATATTCCGAAATTGAAAATAGTTATCGCAAAAAACAGGAAAAGGCGCATGGCGCAGATCTTTCTTTCTGGTATGATGGAAATGAGCTGCAATACGCCACACAACGAGTTTTACGCTATTGATGTGGCGATAGACGGCCAATTTATTGATGTTGATATAAGTTCATCTTTTTTCAAAAGATATACTTGAAGACTTTTTCAAAGACTACATTGAAGAATATAATGGACTTGAAAAAAAAGAGCAAAAGCAATTGACACGTAAACTGAATAAGCAATGTGCAGAGCTGATACGCCGCAATTTCAGCAACATTGTTGATGGAGAATTTTAGGCAGCAGGCGCAGACCATGAAGTTTCGGTTATGACCAAATCATACATTTCAGTCTGCGCCTTCCGGAAGGTTTCCAGCTTGTGCCCTATAATTTCTATCTAAAAATCCTTAAAATCCCCATCATCCAAAGGAATTATCTGATTCGGTCTTACTTCCGTGCCCTGACTGATCTGTGCCGGTTTTATTTTGCGTACTGCACGGACTCCGGCCTTTTTCGCAGAAGCCGGAAGGGCTCTTCTTGCTTCTATCCTATGCCCTCTGCCTGATGTCTGTTTACTGCTTCCGCCAACCATAGCTGACAATTCTCCTACAATCCCCATCATTTGCTCTGCCTGTGCGTTCAGCTCTTCAGACGCGGATGCGGATTCTTCGGCATTGGCGGCGTTTTGCTGGGTTACTTTGTCCATCTCGGCTACGGCAGTGTTTGTCTGCTCAATACCCTGGGCCTGCTCATTTGATGCTGCAGCGATCTCGGCAACCAGTTCTCCTACTTTGGAAGAGCTTTCCGAAACTTTACCGAATGCATTATTGGTTCGCTCTACCAGGTCTGATCCGCCTTTGACCTTTTTTACTGTTTCTTCTATCAACTCAGCCGTGTTTTTAGCTGCGTCGGCAGAGCGAAGTGCCAGATTTCTGACCTCTTCGGCCACTACTGCAAAACCTGCTCCTGCCTCGCCTGCACGGGCTGCTTCTACTGCCGCATTTAAGGCAAGAAGATTGGTCTGAAAGGCTATCTCATCTATCGTTTTTACAACCTTCTGGGTTTCATCGCTTGCATTTGAAATTTCTTGCATTGACGTGGTAAGCTCAGACATGGAAGACTCGGCATCTGATACCACATGGCTGGTCTCTTTCATAAGGTTGTCCGCCTGACCCGCATTATCCGCATTTTGTTTTGTCATGGAAGACATCTCTTCAAGAGATGATGATGTTTCTTCGATTGAGGCTGCCTGCTCGGATGATCCTTCGGCAAGAGACTGGCTGGCAGATGAAACCTGGCCCGAGGCTGAGGCTACCTGGCTGGCACCTTCGCTCATAGACTCCGTAATATTGGTTAGGGACCGCACCAGGCCTCTGGCAATAAAGAAAGCCAGTGCAGCGCCGAGAATAAAGGCGATGCTGCCGACAATCGTGATGATAACCTTCAAC
>DAOURZ010000391.1 GCA_030627475.1 Deltaproteobacteria bacterium
GTGATATATAAAGTTGTTACAATCAAAAAACATAACGCTTCGGCATGAAATTCCTTCCGGGAAATTAAAGAAAAGAAAAAACAGGCTGATTTCCGATTTCATCAGCGGAAAAAAACACAGTATTATGAAGTTACATAGCCGGATTTTAGATGATTATTTTATAGAAAAATTTAAAAGCCGCATTGTTGATTCTGAAATAAACATCGCTGAGAATTCTTATACCATAATTGCTCTCGGTGGGTATGGAAGGGAAGAACAGTGCATTCACTCAGATGTGGATCTTCTTTTTCTTTTTGAAAAAAATGTCCCGGATGAAGTTGAGGACATTGTCCGGGAGATTGTTTATCCGCTATGGGATATAGGTTTGGATGTGGGGCATTCAACCCGGTCAATAAAAGAATGTGTAAGCCTTTCAGGAGAAGATTTTGTGATTTTGACTTCAATTCTGGATGCCCGTTTTATATGCGGTGCGTTTACTTTGTATTTAGAGTTAATGAAACAACTTCGGGAAAAGATGATAAAAGGCCAATCTGACAAAATCATAAACCAGCTCGTTAAAAGCAATCTTCAACGACATGATCGTTTTGGAGACTCTGCTTATTTGCTGGAGCCAAACTTGAAGGAAGGGCAGGGAGGATTGAGAGATTACCACACTATGTTGTGGATTGGCCGAATAAAATATAATATCAGGCAGCCAAGAGATCTTGAGTATTATGGCTGTCTTTCTCATGACGAGTTCCGGCTTTTAAAAAGGGCGCTTTCGTTTATATGGAACGTAAGAAACCGATTGCATTATATAACCGGAAGAAAATGTGATCAACTGTATTTTGAGTACCAGACAGAACTGGCCGATGCCCTGAATCTCAGAGAACAAAACAAGATGCAACCGGTAGAAAGATTTTTAGAAAAATTGCACAGCCGGATGGAATCTGTAAAGCAGCAATACTTGATGTTTATTGGTGAACAAGCGAACTCAAAAAACTCAAATCAGTTTAAAAAACCCAATACACAAACCAAAATAAAAAATATTGCCGAAATAAATGGTATTGAAGTTAAGAGGGGTATGCTTAATTTTGTTTCTTCCGAGGTCATACCGGATTCTCCGTTTTTATTGATAAAAATCTTTGAAGAAAGTGCTCGCTTGCAAGTTCCATTAGGCTCTGAAGCAAAACGGCTGTTAAAAGAATTTATTTATTTGATTGATGATGATTTCAGGAATTCTTTATTTGCTTTAAAATCTTTTGAAAAAATTTTATTTGCTCCGCCCACAACAATTGATGTTTTGAATGATATGTTAAGTACAGGATTTTTAGTACAGTTTATACCTGAATTTAAAAATATTGTTAATCGGATTCAGTTTGACGAATACCATCTGTATCCTGTCGCCAGGCATTCATTGCTTACCGTAAAAACGATAAAAAGATTAGGCACAATTGATGAAAATACAACCGGATACAAATTGTACGGAAATTTATATAAAGAACTTTCCAATAAGAAATTATTGTTATGGGCGGCTCTTTTACATGATATTGGCAAGGGAGATCCGACTAATGGGCATTCACAGAGAGGGGCAAAAATCGTTAAAGATGTACTTAAAAAAAGAGGTTTCAAAAAAAGTGCTATAGAAACCATAACATTTTTGATAAATGAACATTTACTTCTTATCAAGACTGCGTCCAGAAGAGATTTAAATGATGAGGAAACTGCTATCACTTGTGCCAGGAAGATAAAAGACGTAGAGCGTTTAATAATGCTTTACCTTCTGACTGTTTCGGATTCAATTTCTACCGGTCCAAAGGCTTGGAATGACTGGACTGCCGCTCTTTTAAGAAATCTTTTTCTTAGCGTGCTGAACATACTGAAAAAAGGCGAGCTGGCAACAGGAGAAGCCGTCGAAACAGTTAACAGGAAAAAAAAAGAAATTTTA
>DAOURZ010000245.1 GCA_030627475.1 Deltaproteobacteria bacterium
ATTGTGTTGGAAATTGGGATACCGGCTCCAAAATGAATAATCCTGCTTTCAACAAAAGTCAAAACTGCAACAACGGCAATTATGGCGACAATCAGGATAATTTCTCTTTTACGCCTTTTTCGCTCATCTTCCGGAATAAAAGTTTTAAGCTTTTTAAATCTGTTCTTACTCATAATGATCAAAGAAAGGGTGAAGCTCCCCGACAAACTTTTAGTCTATGCGACGCCTGTCTGGGGACTGGTAAATAAAATCCATTGTATGCCAATCCGTTTCAAAATCCTTCAGTAAATCAAAGGATGGAACATAATGCAGATAAAAAGGAAGGGTAAATTTGCCGAGTTCGGCCTTGGCTCTAATTTGATATTTCTCGCCTTTTTTTAGACTGCTGAGCGAAACAATTTTTAAGCCATTAACTTGTGCAATCATTTGCCAGGCTTCTTTGAAAGACTTTATTATTAGAGGATTACCGCTTTCTGATGAACGCGTTATAATAAATTCTTTTTTTAAATTATCATATTTAATTGCATGAGTTATAGTTATCGCGGCTATTTTACTATCAAACCAAAAATTATTAACCCGGTAAAAAGTAGTAATAAATGTAAGAATTGCCGGGACTCCGTTTAAGATAGCATCTTTCGTCTCCTTGCTGAAAGTTCCCTCAATATTTAAATAAAGAAGAAGATCATCACTGGTATTTGTTACTGTTATATTGGTCAGCCTTGCATTTTGATCCTGAGCAAAAACCAAATTTTGTAACATGAAAATTATAGCAAAAAAAACAATCCAGACTGTTCGATTAATTAATGAAATCATATATGCGGCTACTCAGAGGGTTCACGGTTTATGGTTCACGGCCCACGGTTGGTTGTATGGAACCGTGAACCCAAGTAGTTACAATATAGAATGCTCAATTAAATGGCAAGTTATTTTGGCTCTTTTGATTCCAGGCAAGGCAAGGCAAGTCAGTTATATCATGGATTATGCGTGCTTCCCATGATTTCTTGTTTTTGAAAAATTTTTTCAGAAAAGCATGGTTAAAAAAATGGCCGGATTTGTTTAATATAACATGGCCAAGAATCGGCATGCCGAGAAGAGAAAAATCACCTATGCAGTCGAGAATTTTATGTCTTACAAATTCATCTTGAAATCGTAACCCATCTTTGTTTAAGATGTTTTTTTTGTCAAGAACTATGACATTATCCAGCGAACCTCCGCGCGCAAAGCCATACTTTTTAAGATATTCAATTTCTTGTAAAAAACCAAAAGTTCTGGCTCTGCATATTTCTTTTTCAAAAACCTGGTCAGATACATCTATGGAATATGATTGTTCTCTTATTAGCGGATGATCATAATATATTGTACATGTAATTTTAAATTCTGATGCCGGATACACACCAACGAATTTTCCGTCTTTTTCAAGTTCAATAGGCTCCTTTACAACAAAAAAATATTTTGGGCCAGGCTGTTCCTCTATTCCTGCGGCTTTTATAAGTGAAACAAAAGAGCCGGCACTTCCATCCATTATAGGAACCTCATGGGCATCAAGCTCAACGATTGCATTATCAATTGAAAAACCGGCAAAACTGGCCATAAGATGCTCTATCGTTGAGACAATAAAACCATTATAACCTATAACTGTTGCAAGACTTGTATCCACCACCATATTAAAATGAGCGGAAACGTCTGGTTTATCCGGAAGATCCGTCCTCACAAATTTAATTCCATAATTAACAGGTGCCGGCTTAATAGTCAGATTAACTTTTTTCCCTGAGTGTACACCCACGCCTGAAAAACTGACCGACTTTGAAATTGTTCTTTGTCTAAAATGCATCAATTATAACTTGTCTCCTAAAATTTTCTTGAAAAATAACCCATATCGTTTATACAACTATATCATTTAATTTTATTCATTAATACCTCTTTTTGATAATAAGGAGGAACAATTGCTTGCAAAAATTTTAAGCAGTGCCGTTATCGGAATAGACGCACACCTGATTGAAGTTGAGGTTGACATAATGCAGGGGCTACCTACTTTTACAACCGTGGGACTTCCTGAAGCTTCTGTAAAAGAAAGCAAAGAAAGAGTTAAATCCGCTATTAACAATTCAGGCTTCATTTTTCCTGATGACAGAATAACTGTCAATTTAGCACCCGCAAATATTAAAAAAGAAGGTACCGGTTTTGATTTGCCTATAGCATTAGGAATACTCGCTGCAACAAACATTATTCCCCAAAAAATTATTTCCGACTACCTTGTTTTAGGCGAACTCTCATTAGATGGTCGCATTAAGGCTGTAAAGGGCTCACTTCCCATGGCTATAGCGGCAAAAGCAGCGAGCTATAAAGGGATAATTGTTCCTTACGATAATGGCAAGGAAGCAGCCGTAGTAAAAGAGATTGCGGTTTATTCTGTAAAAACTCTATCACAGGTAGTAGATTTTTTACGTGGATTCTCTCAGATTTCAGCCGAAGCAATAGATATTTCTGCTGTATTTGATAAAAACAACAAATTCAATGTGGATTTTTCCGAGGTAAAGGGCCAGGAACATGTAAAAAGGGCTTTGGAAATTGCAGCAGCAGGTGGCCACAATCTTATCATGATCGGGCCGCCAGGATCAGGCAAAACCATGCTGGCAAAACGCCTTGCCAGCATATTACCCCCCATAACATTTGACGAATCTATTGAAACCACAAAAATATTCTCTGTAGTTGGACTGCTGGCAAAAGGCCAGGCACTTATTACACAAAGACCATTCAGGTCCCCTCATCATACGATTTCAGATGCTGGTTTGATAGGCGGCGGTCAGGTTCCAAGGCCGGGAGAAGTCAGTCTGGCACACAATGGAGTGCTTTTTCTGGATGAACTCCCTGAATTTAAAAAGCATGTATTAGAAGTTCTTCGACAGCCAATAGAAGATCAAACAGTAACTATTTCCCGCGCTTCTTCGACAATTACCTATCCTTCAAGTTTTATGCTGGTTGCTGCAATGAATCCATGCCCGTGCGGCTATTTTTCTGATCCCAGACATGAATGCAGATGTTCGCATCAACAGATACACAAGTATAGATCAAAAATCTCAGGCCCTCTTATGGACAGGATAGATATTCATGTGGAAGTTCCTGCTGTACCATACAGGAATCTTGTGGAAAAGTTCGATTCAGAGTCATCCGAAAATATCAGAAGCCGGGTTTCAGCAGCACGCAAACTGCAATCTCAAAGATTTGCAAGATCAAAAATATACTGCAACGCCCAGATGAGTTCTCGTCATATGAAAAAACATTGTAAAATTGATGACGCATCATGCAATCTTCTGGA
>DAOURZ010000169.1 GCA_030627475.1 Deltaproteobacteria bacterium
GCAGAAATTGGAAAAATTGGCAGTTTTCGTTCAGGCACCAGGTAGACGGCTTTATAAAAACCTACGTTATACCGCTCTTAGGCACTGTAACCGAAAACAACTTAATAGTATAGAAATTTCCATTTTGGGATCAATTTTATTTAAACTGCTTTCAATTAAAAACCAATGGGTATAAATTATAAAAACCTATTTTGAATGTATTCCATGTTTTCTTCGACAAACTCTTGAAGCTGCCAGACTTACAACTGATAATGAAACGATCCACGAGCAGATACTCCGTAAGGTGTTGCGCGCAGTGAGCGAGATGAATTTACAGAAATCTCCCCCGCTTATGGCTCAACGTATTCACCGTATGATTCGTCAGATGACAGGCAACAACGACCCGTATCGTAGCATTAAAGATCGTTTTAACTATTTTGCATTAGAGCTTTATCCCGAGCTTAAAGAGCGGATCAAGCGGTCTCACGAGCCATTGGATACAGCAATTCGCTTAGCTATTGCGGGGAATATCATTGATTCCGGTGTAAATTGTCATATAAAACGAAACTCAGGTTCACAATGCAATTGACCATGCATTGACAGCGCCGCTTGCAGGAGATCCCAAGAAGTTTCGCAAAGCAATATCAATGGCAAAAAGCATTCTCTATCTTGCTGACAACACTGGGGAAATTGTCTTTGACCGCTTGCTCATTGAACAAATGCCGCTCAAAAAAATAACCCTTGTAGTAAAGGGAAGCCCGATCATTAACGATGCATGTCTTGTTGATGCCCAGGTAACGGGTGTCGCTGATCTTGTTGAAGTTATTGATAACGGTTCCGACGCCCCTGGCACCATCCTGGCTGAATGTTCAGAAGATTTTAAACAGCGATTTGAAAAAGCTGATCTGATCATAGCCAAGGGACAGGGAAACTACGAAACACTCAGTGATGTTAAAAAAGATATCTTTTTTGTACTCAAAGCAAAGTGCTCGGTGATCGCAAAACACATCGGCTGCGAGGTGGGAAATCTGGTTTTCCTCAGAAGCGCCTCAGGGGACATGTCTATGGTGAAAAAAAAATATAAGGAATGTTGACTAAATAACTTGCACAAGCAGGCGCATGGTCTGCGCCTGTAGGCTAACGCATTACAAAATCAAACTTTTTTCTTGCAAACCTCATAAGTTACAGTTAGTATAATTATTAGTTTGTAACTAAATTAGGTCAGGCGCATAGTACATTACTTTGCAAATTAACCAAAAGAATAACCTTAATAGTTTATTGGGAGAATAACGTTATGCCAATAAAGATTTATACTGGAAAGCTTTTGAAAAAAACATTTGTTTATTCAATTATAGTAGCGCTATCTTTATCTGTAGCTGCTTTATCTGTAGCTGCTTCAACAGTCAAGGCAGAAAAAGATGATACTTCAATAGATAAAATAGCTATAATCAATGGATCGGTTATTACCAGGGAAGAATTTGATAGAGAACTAAACCAGGTAAAACAAAAAACGTTACAGCGGGGGCAGGAAATTTCATCGACACAGCTTGAAGATATCGGGAATAAGATTCTTGAGAACCTGATTGATCTCGAATTGCTGTTTCAGGAAAGCCATAACAACGGAATCAAGATTGAAAAAGAGAAAATAGACTCTGAAATGAAATCTTTAAAACAAAAGTTGCCCAATAACGATGAATTTGAAAAGCTATTAACAGAACTAAAGCTATCTGAAAGCGCCTTAAAACTGAAAATTCAGAAAGGCCTTGCAATACAGGAACTTGTTGAAACCAGGATCACTCAGAAAATTAAAATTTCAGATAAAGAAAGTAAGGTATTTTATGATACCAATCCCAACTTCTTCAAACAACCCGAACGAGTAAAAGCAAGTCATATTTTGATAAAAGTTGCGCCTGATGCAGAGGAAATAACAAAATCTGAAGCAAAACAAAAACTTAGACAAATTCAACAGAAGCTTAATAAGGGCGAAGAGTTCGCTGCACTTGCAAAAGAATTTTCAGAAGGCCCCAGCAAAACCAATGGCGGAGATTTGGGCTACTTTCAGCGAGGTCAAATGGTAAAATCATTTGAAGATGTGGCCTTTGCATTAAAACCTGAAAAAGTAAGTGATATCGTTGAAACTCAGTTCGGATATCATCTTATCAAGGTCATAGATAAAAAGCCCGAAACGAAAATTCCCTATGAGGATGTAAAAGACAATCTTGTTCAGCATTTGAAACAGGAAAAAACAAAACAGGAAGTAAAAATGTACATACAAACACTCAGGGAAAAAGCTAAAATAGAAAAATCTTTGTAAAGTGAGTTAGCAACCACCTGAGGTGGCGGGCAATTAAATTTAATTCCCGCCACCCCAGGTTAATTGCACATCAGCCTTCTTCAATGTCACCTCAAGGCTCTTCTCCCCTTTTTAACGATCTCGGGTCTGGCATAGCCCTCCACCATTACTTAACCATTCCGGGGTTTACAATACGGTCTGTACAGATCTCTCCGGTGTCCGGATTCTGTATTCGCACTGCGACTTTCCGTTTGTTTTCTGAGCTGATTCCTTTGGCCAAAATGGTTATTCTCCACGCGTAATCTCTTCCGCTATCAATTCAGCTTGTTTCAAAACGGTTTCAGTTGCCAATTTTTGCATATCCGGTGGATAGCCATACTGCCTTAATGTTCTTTTTACAATAACCTTTAATTTTGCCTTTACGCTTTCCTTGATTGTCCAGTCGATGGAAGCATTGGCCTTGACTTTTTCAAACAACACAACTGCCAGTTCTCTTAATTTGTCTTTCTCCATTACTTCACAAGCACTGTCATTATTGGCAATGGCTGTATAAAAAGCATATTCAAAATCAGACAACCTCATTTCCTGAGGCTCTTTATCCATCTTCTGAATTTCTTTGCTCAATTCAATTAATTCTTCAATGACTTCTGCTGCTGTTAAAATCTTGTTGTGATATTTCTTAATGGAATTTTCCAGCATTTCCATGAGGGATTTGCTTTGTATCAGGTTCTTTTTGGTTCTTGTTTTTATTTCGTCATTCAGCAGTTTTTTTAAAACCTCCAGAGCAATGTTTTTATGCTCCATGCTTTTGACTTCCAAAAGAAACTCTTCTGAAAGTATGGAAATATCGGGTTTTTTGATTCCTGCAGCATCAAAGACATCAATGACCTGCTCAGTCACCAGTGCTTTATCAATCACCTGCCTTATGGCTGTTTCAACTTCTTCGTCTGTTTTACCAGATCCGGTGCCGTCAAATTTGGACAATCGGGCTTTTACTGCCTGAAAAAAAGAAACCTCATCTTTAACATCCATGGCCTGTTCGTGAGGGATAGCAATAGAAAAAGCCCGCGACAGAGCGGTTACTTCGTTAATGTATCGTTTTTTTCCGTTTTCCAGCCCGAGAATATGTTCCTCTGCAGCGAGTATAAAGGAAAGCTTTTTCCCTGTGTCAGCCTCAAAGTATTTTTCATAGGCAAACCCGTAAAACATCTGGGAAACGACTTCCAGTTTCTCCAGCATCAGTTGCACTGCTTTTTCCTGTGCAATAGCCGGATCGCCCTTACCTCCGCTGTCCGAATAAAATGACAAGGCTTTTTTAAGGTCTGACGCAATACCAAGGTAATCCACTATAAGCCCGCCGGGCTTATCTTTATAAACACGATTCACCCGCGCAATGGCCTGCATCAGATTGTGGCCTTTCATGGGCTTATCTATGTAAAGCGTGTTCATACAGGGTACATCAAAGCCAGTCAGCCACATATCCCGGACAATGACCAGTTTAAGTTCATCTTCCGGGTCTTTCATCCTGTCGGCTAAAGCTCTGCGCTGATCTTTGGTAGTGTGATGTCTGGAAATTTCAGGACCGTCAGAGGATGCGGATGTCATCACCAACTTAATGACACCTTTTTTCAGGTCATCATTGTGCCATTGTGGTTTGATGTTGATGATTTCCTTGTATAAATCCGCGGCAATCCTGCGGGACATGGCAATAATCATGGCCTTGCCTTCAAACACTTCCTGACGCTGCTCAAAATGATTGACAATATCCTGAGCAACCTGTTTTGTCCGGTCTTCACTGCCGATGAGCGCTTCTAATTGCGTCCACTTGTCTTTGGCTTTGGCTTTCCGGGTTACTGTAAATTCGCCTACTTCCAATTCATCATCCAAATCGGAAACAAGTTTTTTACCCTCTTCACTGAGGTTAATCTTCGCCAGTCTGCTCTCGTAATAGATCCTGACCGTTGCTCCGTCTTCAACCGCCTGTAAAATATCGTAAACATCAACGTAGTTACCAAATACAGCAGACGTGTTGATATCGGTGCTTTCA
>DAOURZ010000149.1 GCA_030627475.1 Deltaproteobacteria bacterium
TGCCATAGTCAACCGCAGGGATTCAGACATTACGTTTAAGGTTGACGGTGTTATGTACACAAGCAGCGGGCGTGATATCGAAATGTCGGTGGCTTCAACAAAGGCATTTTATTCTCAGATTATAGCGGGCGCTGTCTTAAGTCTTAAAATTGCAAGTTTGAATGGTTTGCGGAATGATGAGTTTATAGCAGAAGAAATAAAACAGATGAGGGAAATTCCATCACATATGAAGAAAGTTCTATCTATGAGAAAAGAGATAGAAAAATCTGCCAAGAGGCTTGCTGCAACAAAAAATTACTGGGCAGTAGTAGGTAGCGGCCCCAATAAAGCTTCTGCAGATGAAATACGTATCAAACTAAGCGAACTTTGCTACAAAACAATTTCTTCTGATTACATAGAGGACAAAAAACATATAGATTTATCATCCGAGCCTCTTATAATTGTTTGTGCTGCCGGGACAAAGAGAAATGTTATAGGTGACATTATTAAGGATACAGCTATTTTCCAGGCACACAAAGCCACGCCTGTTGTTATAGCTGACGAGGAAGAGAATGGTTTTAATATCTATGCAGAAGATGTATTTCATGTTCCGGTTGTAAACCAGCATTTTGCGCCTATCCTGAATACCTTGGTCGGGCATATATGGGGATACTACGCAGCCCTTGCCATCAACGAAGGATCAAAATTTTTATATGAATTTCGTGAAGATCTGCAGAGTACTATTAACAATTACGCGGATAAAGGTCTTGATGTTTACGAAATCATACTTGAAAAAACGTTCAGAGAAAAAATTGCTCGTTTTTACAAGAAATTCAGGGCCAAAAGAGTTGAAAAAAAATTACCTACCGCTATTGCCAAGGCTTCAGATCTGATTCTTCTTCTTAAATATCTATCCGGAAGGCTGCCTGTGGCAGATTTTGAGATCGACTTTGAAAAAAAAGGTACAGCACTGAACATGCTTAATACTCTGTTTGAATATATTGGAGAATCCATTAATTATATGTCTCGTCCTGTGGATGCAATAAAGCACCAGGCAAAGACAGTTACTGTGGGCACAAGTCGCATCAGTGAAAAACTGGAGGGTCTACTTTTTAATGAGCTGTCAAAGCGCAATTTTAGTGTTTCACAGCTTATAAACAGAAATATTATTGTTCTTAAAAGTTTACAGGGCATTGTTTCACATATCAAGGGGTTAACGCTATATAGAATCGGCAGGCTTGACCTCCTTGGTGAACCAACAGATGAGTCAATAATAGATGTTTTAGAGCAAGAGGGGTCTTTAAAGACCATTGCATCCAGAGTTGAAAAAGATAACACACTTAAGGGTACTAAAAGAATAATTGTTCGGCAGGGGAATGTATATATTGGCAAAGGCAGGAAAGATGGCCGAAGTATGCTTGTTATTCCAATAATCTCTAATTCTCCTGAAATGCCGAATACGATAGAATATCTTCTTTTATTGAATATTGCATTTAAAAAAGAAGTCTCCCTTGCGATTAAGATAAAAGCACTTGGCGGCAAGTATGAGCATATAAAGAATATTGTTCAAGAAAACAGCATTGCATGGAACGATAATTACCTTGAATTTATTGAAATACAGGAACTTTTTGGCAAATCTGCTGAGAAGATAGGGGAATTTATAGTATCTCTTCAAAGGTGACAGGAGGCAACTAACATGTCGTCAGCAAATTTTCCACGGAAAGCCGAAAAATTTGAAATTCAAGCTTACAAAAAGCCAAAGGATTTGAGCAGTATTAAAGAAACTCATATTGCTTACTCGGGATCACTTCAAAAGCATCAGTATGATCCTGGTAAGATTATCCTGGTGCATGATCCATACAGTTCCGATGGTTTTTACTATGAATTTAATATTGATGATATTTCCTATGTAGAAGAACTTCCCAGTCTTGTAAATATGGAAGGTGAAACTGTTACAATGTCCAGAATCTGGATAAAAAAAAAGAGCATAGGAATGAAAAGTTTTCCTTTTATTATTGAGGACACTACTGCGCTATGAATTGTTTATGAGAAATGCGGGTTGGGCATCAAATAATGAAACAAAGCGTGGCTATAGTTGGTTGCGGAAGAGTTGGCAGTGCCATTGCGAGATTTTTATCAAAAGCCGGTTACAGGCTTTCCGGTCTTGCAAGTAAAAGCTTTTCATCCGCAAAAAGACTTGCAGATTTAACAGGAACCGGGTGTTTTACTGAAATACCCTGGGAAATAACAAAAGAAGCAGATATCGTTTTTTTAACAACTCCGGACAGCGCAATATCCGATACATGCAGCAATATTGCATTTAATGACGGTTTCAAAAAAGATTCCGTGGTTTTGCATTGCAGTGGAGCACTCCCGTCAACGATTTTATCATCCGCAAAAAACTGTGGCTCTTTTATCGGCTCAATGCATCCCATGCAGAGCTTTGCCTTAAATGAAGAGAATGGAAGCCCATTTCACGGAATTATATTTGCTGTGGAAGGTGATATTCAGGCTTTACATATGGCAGCAAAAATTACGGTTGATCTTGGCGCAGATTGTATTCCAATAAAAACGGAAGATAAAACCCTTTATCATGCTGCTGCCGTGGTCGCGTCAAATTACCTTGTAACCCTTCTTTCTCTTGCTTTTCGGCTTATTGAGCATGCAGGCATATCCGGCAATGATAAATGGAAAGTCTTAAAGCCTTTAATAAACGGTACGCTTTCAAATATAGAAAAGGTCGGAATTCCGGCAGCTCTGACAGGTCCGGTTGTTAGAGGAGATATTGAAACCGTGAAGAAGCATATAGAAGCAATAGAGAAGAAAGAACCTGAATTGCTTGATCTTTATAATACTCTTGGTTTTCATACAATAGGCATTGCAGAATCAAAAGGCACTCTTTCGGAAGAATCTGCTGATATCCTCAAGAAAATAACAAAAGGATGAAAATTATGTTTGCACCCAAAGTGCGCTAATTTGTGCGAACCCTAAGGAGGTTATTGTGAAATTTATTTCATTTGGTGATATTCATGAGTATGCGGAAAATGTGCAAAAAATAGATGAGATCCAGGATGCAGATTTTGTTGTGATTACCGGAGATTTAACAAATGTCGGTGGAATTAAAAAGGCCAAAGATATTATAGACTTCATATCGCATTATAATCCAACCATCTATGCCCAGATTGGTAACATGGATCTTGAGGAAGTTAATAATTATTTTGATGAAATCGGAATCAATCTTCACGGCAAAGGAATTGTTATCGAAGATGTAGGAATTTTTGGTGTGGGCGGTTCCAACCATACGCCATTCAATACCCCAAGTGAATACAGCGAAGAACAACTGGAAGAATTTATTTATAAAGGATATGAGAGTGTAAAAAACCTTCCAATAAAGATTATGGTGTCTCATACTCCTCCATATAATACGGCTACGGATATTGTAGGCGATGGGATTCATGTCGGAAGCACAGCCGTTAGAAAATTTATAGAAGAATATCAGCCTCAGCTTTGTCTTACAGGGCATATTCATGAAGCAGTCGGAAAGGATAAAATAGGAAGCACCATTATTGTAAATCCTGGGATGTTAAGTAATGGTGGTTATACTGAGATCATTAAAAAGGGGAAGAGCCTTGAGGTGACATTGAAGAAAGTTTAATTTTCCGTGCAAAAATAATTATACATAATTTTCTGAAGTTTAGGAACGTGGACGAAATAACTTCCACAAGTAGGCGCACAGATTTAAATCGGGTAAAGATGGCCTAAATCCGTAATGTATAGTTGTGAAAGTTGTTTCGTCCACGTTCCTAAGCAGCCTAAAACCTAAATTGAGCGTTTTTTGCCTTGATTTGCACTGATTCTACTTGCGCATTCATGGACAACCGACGGAGAAAGCCTACCGGTTTTCCCGCGGGGCATGTGCGGCATTGAAAAAAAGAAATGAGGTTTAATTATTTGGGTATCTTGGGCACATAGCCTATTTTGCCATTTATGAAAAATTTGTCGTGTAATTCCAAGATGCTACCCACAATTTCCTACCCCAAATTCCTTGAAGAGGTAAAACAAATTCGACTCAAATTTTAATCCTCGAAATACTCAAGGTATTTCTGCGGTTAAAATTTGAATCTTGCTTGATCTGAACAAAAAATCCTGTTTTTCGTTCGGGCAGTCTTTAACTGGGCAGACACAAATAATTCAGAACATGACGAATAGATTGCCAGAAAGCAGAAAGAGTGCACGATTTCCTTGCAGAGAATGTCTTTTTCGTGCCGGAGATTGCCCGCTGGTCTTATCTGCAATCCAAAGCCAGGTTGCCGGAAATCGGTAAAGTGGCTGACAGTGCTATGGATGCCATTGAAAAGGACAATCCGTCTCTTCGGGATGTGTTGCCGAAAGTGTATGCCAGAGGCAACCTTGATCCCACCAATCTTGGCGGTTTGATCGACCTTGTGGGAAATATTGCCTTGGGCGATGCTAAAGATAGAAGTGCTGATGTGCTGGGGCATGTGTTTGAATATTTCCTTGGTGAATTTGCTTTGGCAGAAGGCAAAAAAGGCGGCCAGTTTTATACCCCGCGAAGCGTTGTTGAATTGCTGGTAGAAATGCTGGAGCCATACAAAGGCAGGGTGCTTGACCCATGCTGCGGTTCCGGCGGCATGTTTGTGCAGTCAGAAAAGTTTGTGGCCAACCATCAAGGCAAAGTGAATGATATTTCCATCTACGGACAGGAGAGCAA
>DAOURZ010000204.1 GCA_030627475.1 Deltaproteobacteria bacterium
GCTCTATGATCCAAACGGCGCCTATATAGCACATAACATAGGGCAAAATGTCGCTTCTATTTCTTATACTGCCACTGCACCTGGCACATACACCGTCGTAGTGGCTGACGGAACTAACACAAAAGATCAAACTGGAAATTATGATCTGTATTTTCGTGCACCAGGCGACATAGATCTTGTCGCACCTGCTCTTCTTGGTGATATCAATTCTGACGGAAAAATTGATTTAAAAGAAGCAATTTATGCTTTACAGGTTGTATCCGGTTCCAGACATTCCGAGCAAATCGACAGTTCGATAGTTGGTGCATGGTGGAGCGGTTCAACAAGTACTGCCACAGGAAAAATCTTTGTTCTTATCTTCTTTAGCAATGGGACATATCTCCATGTAGAGAATGGTGATGATGTGAATACCAACTGGAATGGTTACGAATTTGGAAATTACTCCTATAATGCTGAAACAAAAGTTCTTTCTCCAACACCACTTGTTGATATGAACGGAGAGGTTGGCCTTTCTCATTTAGGTGGTCAGATGACCATCACAGCTGAAGGAAATACTATTACCATTAATATTGTGAACGAAGGAGTGTTCACTTTTTATGCTGTGCGCTGAACGCACAGATAGGTTATCTCAGGATTTGAAAAATCATGAAGTGTGTTAATCAGTTCATTAAATTGATTTACTTCTGTTGGGTTCATGGTATATTCCTTTATTAGTTCTTTTTATAAAGTGCCCGAATTTGGACAAATATAGGAGTTATACACTATTTTTATTTTTTTCTGCCGCATAGCGGCTTCGTCCAACAATTCCAAAGAACGTGAACGAAATAATTTCCTTAACTATGCACCTACATTAGGAAAGCTAATTTGTCCACGTTCCTGATTACCGAGTGCGGTTTCATGTGTTTCTGCAAGAGGCTTGCATAAATTACATTTTTTAGGGAAAGGAGAAAAATATGGAAAGAACATTATCAATAATCAAACCGGATGGAGTTGGCCGCGGTATAATAGGCGAAATTATTAAAAGACTTGAAAGCAGCAATATAAAAATTATTGCCATAAAAATGCTGAAAATGACCAAAAAACAGGCACAGGGTTTTTACGCTGTTCATAAAGAACGTCCATTCTTTGACAATGTAACAGACTTTATGGCATCCGGCCCGGTTGTCGTAATAGTACTTGAGGCCGAAAATGTAATTACAAAATACCGTAAATTAATGGGCGCAACAAATTATAAGGAAGCTGAGGAAGGTACTATCCGAAAGGATTTTGCTACAGATATTGAAAAAAACATAGTCCACGGTTCAGATTCTCAGGAATCAGCCTCATTTGAAATTAGTTATTTTTTCAATAGTTTCGAGATAGTATAACCGTTTACAGACTCATGATTTACTGATGCAAAAGAAAGTAAAGCTTGATAATATTTCCATTGTGTTGAAACAGCCCCGATATCCTGAAAATATTGGGGCTACCGCTCGTGTCATACGCAATATGGGAATGGGAAAGCTTGTAGTAGTTGATCCGGAAAATTGCGATCTTTCCAAAGTACGAAAATTGGCAACTCATTTTGCCTCGGATATTGTTGAACAGATGGCGGTATATGAGAACCTTCAGGAAGCGCTTTCTCCTTATAATTATATTGTTGGAACTACAGCAAGACTTGGTAAAAATCGTCTACAAATAAATACCCCTTCTAAAGTGGCAGAAAATCTTTTTTCAATTGCAGAAGAAAACCTTATAGCTATCCTGTTTGGCCCTGAGGATAAAGGACTTACAAATGAGGATATCAGGTTCTGCAATGCTCTTGTTAATATCCCGACTGCGGAATTTTCTTCTCTGAATCTTGCTCAGGCCGTAATGGTTATCTGCTATGAGATATTTATTGCCAGGCAGAATAAAAGAAGAGAATTTCCTCCCCGCTTCGCCAGCCGCTACGAATTAGAGGGGATGTATGAGCAGCTTAAAGAAATTCTTGTAAGAATCTGCTACATAAACTCTGACAATCCCGATTACGGGATGAATAAACTGCGAAATTTTTTTTCCAGATTGCAACTTCAGGCACGGGAGGTAAGTGTTATCAGGGGAATATGCAGGCAGATCAATTGGTATGGAGAAAAACGTTATCATGATGGGAAAAAAAGTTGATCACAAGGAAATTCCATACTCAGCTTTATCAGGTAAATTATTTTTGACAATGGATGCCCGCCTATTATACTATTTAAAATAGACTTTTATGTTTTTATGTCAGGAAGGGGTTCGTAAAAAATAACTTAGTCATTTGTGAGGTGGCCATGGAAAAGGAAAAAAGAGAGGATCAAAACGCAGATGTCATTACGTGCCAGGCGAAAAGCAGTTTTTCCGATTTTTGGAAGCTCGAAGACTACTGGGCTATCTGGCTTGGTTTTTTATTACTTATCATCGGTATTATAATCTATTTCCCGCGAGGCCCCGATAATATGCAGGAAACTATTGCCAGGGCAAATGCCACATTGGAAGCGGAATCACAAAGAGCGCCGTTTAAGACCATTGCCTGGTACCAGGCTGTAGATGCTAAAAAAAAACTTAAAGCAACCAGTTCCCAACTTGGAAAAAAGATAAAGGATTTCCTAAGCAAACCCAAAAAATGGAGCGCTAACCCTTTGAGCGCTCTTGTTATGAACGAAGAGAAAGCAGAGGCAGCCAAGGTAAAGGCGATAGCCAGATACGAAGTAATCCGAGAAAAAGAAACCGCGGCTTTGGAAAAGGCCAGGGTTACTGAAGCCGCAGCATCTGCCGCAGACTGTAATGATGAAATCCTCAATGCTGAGGCAAGCAAGGCAATAGATGCATGGCGTGCTGTCCACACAAAAGCCTCAAAGACCAAGTCCAGGATCAATGTCCATTCTTATAATCTCATACCATCCCTTATTTGTCTTATGATTATTTTATCTGTCTTTTTTGGGATCGGATGGAAAGTTATGGGCAATTCTATGACAAAATTCATGGCGGGTTTTGTGTTTGTTTTTTTTATAGCTGTTCTGGCTTATATCGCAGAAGGCAATGCAACGATGAAACATTACGGCATTGGGTACGCTGCATGGGCAATTCTCTTTGGCCTGATTATAAGCAACACAGTGGGAACGCCCAAGTGGGTGATGCCTGGTGTTCAAACCGAATATTATATCAAGACAGGGCTTGTGTTGTTGGGCGCAGAAATACTGTTTGGGAAAATACTCTTAATCGGTGTCCCGGGAATTTTTGTGGCTTGGGTAGTTACGCCTACAGTGCTAATCGGCACTTACATATTCGGACAAAAGGTCATCAAAATGCCATCGAAAACGCTCAACATGACCATTTCTGCAGACATGTCCGTGTGTGGAGTCTCGGCAGCTATAGCCACTGCTGCCGCCTGTCGAGCCAAGAAAGAGGAGCTGACCCTTGCCGTAGGATTTTCTCTGGTTTTTACCTCCATCATGATGATTGCCATGCCCGCTATCATTAAATTGGTGGGGATGCCCTATATTCTGGGAGGAGCGTGGATGGGCGGAACTATTGATTCTACTGGCGCTGTGGCTGCTGCCGGTGCCTTTTTAAGCCAACGGGCACTTTATGTAGCTGCCACCATAAAAATGATCCAGAATGTTCTGATCGGAGTAATCGCCTTTGGCGTTGCTGTCTACTGGTGCGCACGGGTTGAATGTGTCCCCGGCCAGAAAGTAAGTGCCATGGAAATCTGGCACCGCTTTCCAAAGTTCGTATTAGGATTTATCTCTGCGTCTGTTGTCTTCTCTGTAGTGTATGAATACCTTGGCAGTGACGTATCCCATGTTTTAATAGATCATGGAGCAATCAGGGGAATGTCGAAAATCTTCAGAGGATGGTTCTTCTGTCTGGCTTTTGCCAGCATA
>DAOURZ010000348.1 GCA_030627475.1 Deltaproteobacteria bacterium
AAAAACATGCATATCTCTGAAGGCGTATTGTCCCCGACCATTCTGATTGGGGGTGCAGCCCTTACAATAATTGGCGTTGGAATTGGGCTGAAAAATATAGATTACGAAGAAATTCCGTATATGGGTATTCTTACAGCAGGTTTTTTTATTGCTTCCCTTATACACCTGCCGATTGGACCCGCTTCCGTACACCTTGTTTTAAATGGTATGCTGGGACTAATTTTGGGATGGAAAGCATTCCCGGCTATACTGGTAGGCCTGTCGCTTCAAGCGCTTCTTTTCCAGTTCGGAGGAATCACAACCCTTGGCATTAACACACTTAACATGGCTCTTCCTGCTGTAACGAGCTACTACCTGTTTGGCTGGGGAGTAAAAAAAAGCTCAGGTCGGCTGATATTTATAATTACAGCATTTGCAGCAGGTTTCTTCGCTGTCCTTTTTGCAGGACTGTTTGTTGGATTTTCCCTGTATCTAAATGGTGAAGCATTTCTGCCCGCAGCAAAACTGCTGGTTGCAGCACATTTTCCTGTAATGCTGCTCGAAGGCATATTGACTGCAACCTGTGCTCTGTTTTTAAAAAAAGTCAGGCCGGAACTTCTGGAGGGTTACTATGTTTGATTGCAGACGACTGCTTGTATATTTTTTTTTCCTGAGCCTTTTTATTTTTGCTGACACACCGGCATTGGCCCACAAAGTATCAATCTTTGCCTGGGTTGAAGGCGATACTGTTTATACTCAGAGCAAGTTCAGCAGAGGCAGAAAAGCTAAAAACTCTCCTGTAATTGTTTTCGATCTGGATGAAAACAAACTTCTTGAAGGAAAAACAGATGACAAAGGAAAATTTGCGTTTAAGATACCACAAAAAACCGCTCTTAAGGTTGTCCTGAAAGCCTCCATGGGTCATATGGCTGAATGGACAATACCTCTTGAAGAAATAACAGCAGGTATTCAAATCTCAGATAGTAATTCTGAATCCGACATAAAAAATTCTTGTGAATCAGCCTCACAGCCACCGGCAATCACTTCAGGCAGCAATCTTTCCGCTCTTTCCGAAGTCCGTGGAATTTCAAAACAGGAAATAAAAAAGCTGATAGATGAATCCTTGGACAGAAAACTGTCACCGATTATGAATATGCTGGCAGATTTATACGGAGATGGTCCCAGCCTAACTGAAATAATAAGCGGAATAGGTTATATTTTTGGCCTTGTCGGTGTTGCCATGTATTTTACAAGCCGCAGAAAAAAAAATCACAACAGTGGCAGTTGAAGAATTAACAAGCATCAATTCGCTGATTAAGCGTCTTGATCCCAGAGTCAAAATAATTGAGGTATTTTTTTTCTCTATTTTTTTGGCTGTATCAAACAGTTTGCCGGTTCTTTTGTCAGCTTTTATTATTTCTCTTGGTATTATTCTTACTGCCAGAATACCCTTAAAAGAAATTTTCAGGCGCCTTGTACCTGTAAATGCGATGATACTTTTTCTCTGGTTTTTTCTTCCTTTTACTATTGAAGGAAAACCCCTGTTTAATATCGGCCAGCTTGCAGTAACTCATGAAGGATTAATATATGCTTGTCGCATAAGCATCAAATCCAATGCCATGATGCTTATGCTGATCTCGCTTATAGCCTCAACTCCAATCTTTACAATGGGACATGCTCTGCTTGAATTAAAAATACCCCAAAAACTGGTACATCTTTTTTTCTTCACATACCGTTATATTCATGTCATGGACAAAGAATATATCCGCTTAATAAATGCCATAAAAATAAGAGGATTCAGGCCCGGAACAAATTTACACACGTACAGAACATTTGCCTATATTGTCGGCATGCTTTTGATAAAAAGCTTCGACCGCATGCAAAGAGTACGTAATGCCATGCTGTGCCGCGGTTTTAAGGGCAAATTTTACATTATTAACATTTTTTCCTTTAAAAAAATTGACGCCGTTTCTATTGCTTTTATGGTTGTGATTTTTGTTTTTCTGGGGGTAATGGAGTGGACAGCAACAACCTGATAATAAACCTGACAGATATATCTTTCAGCTATCCTGACGGTCCTGAGGTTCTTGATAATTTAAATTTACAGTTTTCAAGAAATGAAAAAGTCGGTATTATGGGCACTAACGGCAGTGGAAAAACCACACTTTTTCACATAATAATGGGCTTGTTAAAACCTGTGTCAGGGAAAATAGAAATATTCGGCAAAACCGCAAAAAAAGAAAAAGACTTCATAAATGTACGCCGGAAAATCGGCTTGCTTTTTCAGGATGCAGATGATCAGC
>DAOURZ010000068.1 GCA_030627475.1 Deltaproteobacteria bacterium
CAAACAGCGCACTTCCCCATGCAATTCCCGGAAATCGTAAATTTCATGAAGGTGAACCAATTCTTTTTGACTGGGGAGTAAAATTAAACGGTTACTGCTCTGATATTAGCCGGACACTTGTACTCGGAAGCCCGGATGACAAGTTTGAAAAAATTTTCAAGACAGTCCTTGATGCCCAGCTTAAAGCAATTGATGCCATAAAACCTGGAATAAGTTCAAAGGCTGTGGATAAAATTGCACGAAACCATATAGAACGTATGGGTTTTAAAGATACTTTCGGACATGGGCTGGGTCATGGAATAGGACTGGCTGTTCATGAACCTCCCGGAATCAGCCCATTAAAAGACACACTAATTGAAAGTCAGATGGTTTTTACCGTTGAACCCGGCATCTACATCCCTGGATGGGGCGGCGTCAGACTGGAAAATATGATCGTTGTCAGAGAAGATGGAGCTGAAGTTCTGAACAAATCTGACCTGAAGCTGTGATGCATAGTTGGTAGTCTTGTTGGGCATGTTCGCAGGCTGGTATCGGAATAGCCGTAATTTCATGTGATTTCCCTGTGCATTTTGTTTCGTGGCTTGATTCCGGCTGATTTCTATTTTTGATAGAGTGAAAAATCAAAAGGAGGATGTTCAATGAACATGAGAGATGATAAAAGAAAAAGAACGAGAGTTCATTTTAAGACACAGGTGATCTTAAAAACGGGTACTTCTGAAATCAAGGCAGGTACAAAATCCTCAGACATTAGCATGAAAGGCATGTTCATTACTACTAACGAAAAGATTCCGGCAGGGACACCCTGTGATATAGAAATTGTGCTGTCTGGTACCACCAGCAGACTTGCCTTAAATATAAAGGCTGTGATTGCTCGCCAGGATAAGGATGGCCTTGGGATTACATTCGACTCAATGAACGTTGACAGTTATTTTCATCTCAAAAATATTGTTATGCATAATGCCTCAGATCCTGATGTAATTGAAGAAGAGATGTTTTCATGATTTTATAATGTTCCCATCATGGCAAAATGATTTATAAACAAATAAAATTTGTGCTGCTCGTTCTTGTTTCTTGTTTGTGGTTTTCTTGTCCTGTTTTTGCTGCAGAGCAGGGGGAAAGCAGATTATACGACCTGCCGATTATCGAACTTCAAGATGTTGTTGTAAACTGGTTACGACAAAGCAACTTTCAGATTTTGTCGGAACCGATTGAAAGAGGAAAGCTTGAGATATGTGCCCAAAAAGAGCATGAAGATTGGCAGATAGTCTTATGGCATCACTCTTCACTGGCATCCCGGATAAATGTCAGGTGCACAGTCAACGGTCAGATTGACAACAGGCGGATCGAATTTCTTTGGAGGCATATTTCAGACTATATCAAGGAAACTTTCACTGAAACAGAAATTAAACCTTCCATGCAGCCCTTCCCTGACGCTGTGTTACAGAAAATTGATACTGTGGTATGCATTTATGCAGATACCGGCGGCAGGGATATTCAGTTTTCAGGCTTTATTATCCATGAAAATGGCCTGATTATTTGTACAGCCCATGATTTGAAACGGTTCCAGATCATAACCGTTGTTTTATCTGATCATAAAGAGTTGCCAGGGCGTGTGGTTAAAATTGATCATCATATGGACCTCACATTAATTGATGTAGGGGTCAGACTTAAAAATTCCGTACAGTTGACAAAGGGTAGAAATATGTTGCAAATGGGAGAAAGGCTTTATGCAGCAGTATGCCCATCGGTATTGTCAAAAACGATTTATCCCGGAATACTTGACGGTCCACCCCGACGAGTGGAGGACCAGGTATTGTGGCAGGTTAATATGCCGGTTTATCACGGAAGCAGCGGTAGTCCTGTTTTTGATAACAACGGACGTCTTGTCGGCGTTATAAAGGGGAGGTACCGCAGCACCGAAACGGTCGGGTTTCTTATTCCCTTTGAAACGCTAATGGCATTTATAAAAGATGGACAGCAGTGACAATAAAAAACCCTGAACATATGGAGGATTTAAAATGAGACTTGTTTCAAAATTGGCCATTTCAATTGTAATGCTGATGGCGGTAATAATGGTTGGGACAGGTTTTTGCCATGCGCAGATAGCCTCTGGCCAAATAGCTCCGGTCTTCTCTCTGAAAGATTTTAAGGGCAAAACCTATGATTTATCTCAGATGAAAGATCATCCTATGATCATACTCTATTTTTTTGACGCGGAATCAAGGCCAAGTCAGCAAGGATTGTTGAGTCTCAATCAACTCGCCAAACAATACAAAGATGCTGATTTTATCGTATGGGGCATTACTAATTCATCCAGAGAAAAAGTGGAAAATTTTGTAAATATGACCAATCCGTATTTTCCAATCCTTCAAGACAAAACTCATGTAAGCGAGATTTATCAGGCCAGGTTGATTCTTCCAACCGTATGCATTATCGGCCCCAGGATTAAGGTGCTCGACTATTTTCAGGGAGGAGGAAAGACCACCGAAGTCATGCTATTAAGACTGGCTGAAAGAGAATTACAGCGGAATCAAATAATGTTGGCAAAAGCCATTGTCCAAAATATTGAAAATAAAAACCCCCAAAACCTGAAAGCCAAAACAATAAAAGGGTATGCAGCTTTGCAAGAAGGCAACCTGAGCGAAGCAGAGCAAACTTTCAGTGACCTGTCCGAAATAAAGGGTAAAGGAGAAGTATTGGGGAAGGAAGGGCTGGCTGCTGTTTATGCAAAAAAAGGACAAACCGAAAAAACCTTTGTGCTGGCCAGAGAGGTAGAACAAAAAGCCCCTGACAGAGCTTACATCCATGTACTCAAAGGAGATATCTTTTATGGTCAAGGCAAGAAAAAAGAAGCCGAGGCAGAATACCTGAAGGCAGTTCAAAAAAAATCGGCTGAGCCATACCATAAAGCTGTAGCGTATAATCAATACGGCAGGTTTTATGCCAGCTCAGGAAAGTACCAAAAAGCTCGCGAGCTTTATGATCAAGCTGTTGATATAGATCCTTATTACATTGAAGCGATGTCAAATAAGGGGATTACGTATGAAAAACAGGGAAAATGGGACAAAGCCTTAGAATCTTACAGCCAGGCCTTGATTCTTGACAAAGAAGATACCTTTGCTGCTGTGTTGGCTGACAAGGCTCAGCAGATGCTTGCCCTCCAAAAAAATATTGCGCAAAAAAAACGAATAGATAAATTGGTCAAGGAATTGGCAGCCCGATACCGGAGTCAGAAAAAATTCTGGCATAGTACCGAAGACACATGGACATCACGGCCAATGATTTTGTCATTTGTCGATTTTCAGGAAAGGGGTGGCTTGGCGGAAAGAGATGGTTTATCTACTGTCATAACCACACGGCTTGCCGATCAGCTCAATGCTTCCGGAAGGGTACAGGTAGTCGAACGGGTCATTATGGAACGGCTTTTGGAAGAATTAAATCTTGGTTCCTCGGACTTGGCAGATCCGGAAACCGCTTTGAAGCTTGGCAAAGTTCTGGCAGCGAAAATTATTGGTACAGGATCTCTTTATTCTCTACCCGATAGAACTCTTCTTAGCCTGAGACTTATAGATACCGAAACCTCGGCAATCCCCAAGGTCGTCACCAAACAGTTGAGTTCAGGGGCATTTTTGAAAAAAGAATTGAACCGGCTTAATCGAGAGATCCTCAAGACGATCATACTAAAATACCCGTTGCAGGGATATGTGGTTCAGGCAACTGAAGATCAGATTATGATTAATCTCGGTTCAAAACAAGGAGTAGTTTTGGGTACCGGCTTTGAAGTCCTGGAAGAACAAAAGCCTGTCAAATATAAGGGAAAGCTGCTCCGCAGTTCGCCAAAATCCGTTGCACAGATTGAGATAGTACGAGTTGAGCTGGATTTGTGTTATGCCCGTATTCTCAAACAGGAAAGGCCAATTAAAAGTGATGACAAGGTAAGGGAAAAATAGGGAGGAAACAATTTTGTTCGGTAAAAACCTTGTGTACGTTTTTGTCATATTCATAGTTTTTATTGCTGCTTGTGCAACCGAACCGGATTTGTATAAAAGGATTGTCACAGTTGCTATTTGGGATTTAGAGGACCTGAGTCCTTCAGACGTTGTTCGACCGAATCTGGGGGAACTTCTCTCGACCAAAGTTATTGAAACCTTCAAGGAAACAGATCTCTATATAGTCGTTGCAAGGGAACGTTTACTCCTTGTTCTCGAAGAGCTGAATCTGGGAACAACATCACTGGTGGATGAAACCACCCGATTAAGGATAGGCAAGCTGGCGGGGGCTCAACTGATGATATTCGGGGGTTATCAGGTAATTGAAGAACAAATGCGCCTTGATCTGCGATTGGTGGAAGTGGAAACCGGCAAAATTAGAAAAGCTGCTCAAAAAACCGTTTCATCTACCGACCTGTCCGGATGGCTGGACGCAGCAAAAAAGACGGCAGAGCAACTGTTTTAGGAGCGTGGCCGAATTAACTTCCAGCAAGTAAAGGCGGCTCTGAAGCTATGATGCCCCGAAGCTATTCTTAAAAAGTACCTTTCAACTTAACACCCATGGAAAAACCTTTGTAGGTGCGTTCATCAGCATAATACCAATTTTTATCATCGTCCAGGATACGACCCTTTAAATTTAATTCGCCTTCAAGTCGAGGACTAAAGATTCTGGTTATCCCGAATGCGAGAGAAGTCATCTGTTTTTTTCCGACAAACAAAGGCGAATCAGAGGAATAATTATTTTCGTTCACCCGGAGAAACTGAATTAGAGACTTTAAAGTTGTATTCTTGTTTAAGTAATAATTACAGGAAAGGTGGGTGGACAATTCATTGCCGCAACTGTTTCTGTCTTCCGTACGCACGTTCCCGTCTGCCAATTCCTGAAATTTACTTTTGTCCCTGAATATACCTTTAGCGATAAAGGATGCATCCCATTTTGTTCGATAGTGATTAAATCCGAGACCTATGATCAGACACTCACCTTCCTGGTAAAAGTCTGCGTTACGCACCTCGTCTTTGTCAAAATAAATGTACTCACCCAAAAGCCTGGCTTGCCAGTCCGGTAAAAAAGCATAGGTAACTTCTCCTGTGAGATTAAAAAGATCCCCTGGATTATAATCCCTTGTTTCTTCGCTGAAATCATATTCGCCTCGCCACAAGTATCCCGCACCGATGCCGGCGGCCCAGTTTTCCCATTCTTTAGCCATGGTAATGGTCGGGTTAATGTTATAACCTTCTCCAAGACTGGTTATTGAAATCAGATCAGGATTCATAAAAAGCATCAAATCATCATTATCCAAATCAGTTCTGCCTGTGGGGATATTAAAATCAATACCAAGGAGTATGTCGGCAGGAAATTTATCCAGTATTTCGTAAGAAAAGTTGACTTTTGTATCAACAACACAAGACAAGGAATGATTTTTTATCCCTGTCAGGTCAGAGTCTGTGTGTGTAAATGCAGTTAGTAGCAGAAAGGAGAAATCTTTATATTCGGTTTTGATCTGCACAGGGACGTAAATTTGGTAACCCTGGTCGTCTTTGTTACTTTCCCACCAGTCAAAGTTGGTACCGGTTTGGATCTTTAAATCGACTGCGTGACTAATGCCACCGCTAAAAAAAATAAAGACAATAGAGATGACCATTATGAGTTTTTTCATAGCTTTCTATCCTTTCCAGATTTACGGTGTGATTTTCCCGGAATTTTTTTCCATATACAATTCGTTATTGCACCCCATCAGCCGGATTAGGTGTGATCAAAGCAGGATCGGTATAGTATTCGTCTAAGTAGTTCGGCGGTTCCTCATTGTTGTCACTATCATGAAAGCTTTGTTTTTTTATTACGTCTTTGGGAGTTTTTGCCCTCTTGACAGACTCTTCAGAAGTGAGTTGATCTGTTAATGAAGTCCTGTTTTTCAGGGATCTTAACAATAAATGTTTTTTCTTTTTTGGTATTAAACCCAGTTCATGTAACTCCTGCAAGGAATCTCTTGCTATCCCAATGTCAGGATCTGCTTTTAACGCCTTTTTATAAAAAATGACGGCTTTTCTATAATTTCCCCTGTCACTATTATCAATCCCTTCAAAAAAGTTTAAAAGAGCCTCAATACTGGTTGAAAGTGGTTTTTTCAATAATTCCTTTTCCTCAACTGAAAGTTCGATTTTTAACAGTTTGATGATTTCAAAGAGAAGATCTTTTTCCATTTGAAATAATTCTTCAAGAAGCTTACCTTCAGATGTGGACTGGCCGGCTATTCCTTTGGCAGATACCTTCAAAAGATCGGATTTTAGCTGAAATCCATTGATCTTTGGCTTGAGAATATCCCCTCCAACCAGGTACTCGGCTCCCAGTAACTTTCCCACTCGGGAAGCAGTTCCGGATTCAACCAATCCCAGTTCTCCCAGGCCTGATTCTTTTACGAGGGCATGGACCCTTGCCCTTTCTACGACTTTAAACTTTTTTACATTGGAAAGGTCGGTTATTAGCATAAGGGCAATGCCCTTCTGAAGGAGATCCAGTTTCGACCATCCTGTTTTATTGTTGAAATAAAGTACCGCCACGGTATCAGGCGTGCTGATAGTCTTGAGGGACTGTTCTTGCTCTAATGCTTGTTGTGCCCACGATTTCAAGCTCTCAGTCACTACCTGGCCGGCCCATGACGAAGATGCTATTCCAATCCCAATCCCAATCAATACAAAAATTAAAATCTTGCTGAACAATTTTTTTTTCATCTTTAAAACCCCCATTGTTGAAGACCAGAGCCTTTTTTATTCTGCCAAACGCGTATATTATCTCCTTTTAATGTTAATTTGTCAATATTTCTTCTTAAGGAACCCCCATTTATCAATATTACAGTGTAAATCATCCTGGAAAGCTTTGTGAAAAACTGTGCCTTGCTGATCAGCGGTTTAACGACCTGTGGATTGTTATTAAAAAACACGTTTCATCTTTTTGAGAGCGAAATAAAAGGC
>DAOURZ010000189.1 GCA_030627475.1 Deltaproteobacteria bacterium
ATATTCCTGCGCTTACGCAACGCAGTTAGACGGAATGCATCGGCACTTAAAATAGGAAGTTATTTTTGCGCGAGCCCCTAAGAATATGGACGTACTACTTGAAGAGTTGTACAGGACAAAAGGAGTTGTTGACAGAAGAATCAAGATGGAGGCGCCCTAAGGATATTAGCTCTTCACCGTTCTATGGAATTCGAGTCCATTGTGTAACGGTTCTGAAAAATATCCATTGCCATGTCTTTAAGGAATGGGGACGAATTAACTTCCCCAACTATGCATCACAGCTGATTGCGGCATCCATGTTTTTGGAGTTGACGCAACAGGCCTTTTTGCTGACGCTTCATATTGCATAGTGCGATGAAGCTGTATACAATATGTAGAAATTCATATCTCAAATGCATTAAGTTAATGCCATTGGGTGAGAGATCGGGATCAGGGGTTGGAAGCTTCTCCTGACCCATGAATCTAAAATAGGAGTGTTAATCAGATATATGTTTTCAATAGAATCTTTTAAACAAGAATATGAAACCAATACAATTGATGTTGTAATAAGGAATCGCAAATTCAGTTTTTTTGTCCCTAAATCACTTGATAGATTTATTGATCCTGAAAATGTTTTAAATAATTTTCCATTATGGGCTAAAATATGGGAACCTTGTTTTATGCTGGCAGATCATCTTGCTTCAATGCCTGTAAATCTCGAACAAAGCTTCCTTGAAATAGGCAGCGGCCTTGGTTTGGTGGGAATAGTTGCATCTTCATTCGGTCATAAGGTGACAATGACGGAATATAACGATGATGCCCTGAATTTTGCGAAAGCCAGTGCTCATATAAATGATTGTTCAAACCTGAAAATCATGAAACTGGACTGGGACAAGCCTGAGCTAAAAGGAACTTTTGACAGAATAATAGGGTGTGAAATAATATATAAGGAAGAAAGCTTTTATCCGATTTTAAGGCTTTTTCAAACTTATCTAAAAAAAGAGGGAGAACTACTGCTGTCGGAAAGAGTCAGAAAGTCAAGTGTAGAATTTTTCAGGCAAATGAGCGAACACTTTAATATAAAAGCCCAAAAGAAAATCATTCGCAATGGTTCTGATGAGATCCATGTAATGATGTGCAGAATGACATTTAAAAGTATTTGACGAGTTTATCAAATTATGGAACCACTACAATCTGTAATGTTGGGTATAATTCAGGGTTTAACTGAGTTTTTGCCTGTCAGCAGTTCAGGACATCTGGTTTTGCTTCAAAATTTATTAGGAATCATGGAACCGGAGCTGTTATTCGATATAAGTCTTCATGTTGGAACGTTAATAGCAATATTCATAGTATTTTATCAAGAAATCCGAAACATACTTCAAACCTTGTTACGTCTGCCGGTTTTAATTAAGTCGTCAGAAAACCTGAAGTCGCTTTTTGCTGATAATGAAGAAATAAGAATTGCTGCATTGATAATTACAGGCAGTATCCCTACAGCTATTCTGGGAATTTTGTTCCACCAGATTGTCGATCAAATTTTTGGATCCGTATGGATAGTAGGAGTAATGCTTTTGGTAACCGGCACGCTTCTCTGGTTTACCAGGCAAATAAATACTGAAGGACGTCCTCTAATAAAAGTAAGGATTAAAGATGTTTTGATTATAGGATTGATACAGGGTCTGGCTATAATGCCCGGAATATCGCGATCCGGATCTACTATATCCATAGCTCTTTTTCTCGGGATAAACAGGGAAATTGCAGGTCGTTATTCTTTTCTTTTATCAATTCCTGCAATCCTGGGTGCAATGATACTTGGTCTTGATTCAACCACTATGCAAACAAATATTCCCGTAAAAATAACATTGATGGGAACCGTTATTGCAGCAGTTGTCGGTTATGTTGCTTTGAAAATTTTGCTTCGCCTGGTTAACCAGGGGAAACTGTACTATTTTGCGCCTTATTGCTGGTTACTTGGTGCTGTGACGCTAATCTGGAGCTTAGGAACGTGGCCGAAATAACTTCCACAATTATGCATCATGGCTTCAGGTCATATTCGCCCGATCTGAAATCCTAAAAATCTTGAAATAGCTCGCTATGTTTTCAACTTTTGTGCCTATTTTAAATCGGGCAGATCGAACAAACCTGACCCAAATCTATGCACCTACCTGGTAAAATTATTGCGTCCACGTTTCTTAATTATAACAGTTTTATATTTGTAAATTCATAAGTGATTTCTGATAGGCCATAATTTCTTCTTTATCCTGACCATTAATATAATATCTAAGTACAGCATCTGTACCGGACGCTCTAATTACAAACCAAAATGTTTTAAATTGCAAAAAGGTACCTTCTAAAAGGGTGCCCTTGCCAATTAAACGAATATGATTAAGTTTGGGCAAGGGTTTACAATTTTTATCCAATTTACAATTTATTTCCTTGCATATTTCATCAAGAGATAATCCGGCCTGATATTTTGTGGCCAGGTCATGGAAAAATTTCATTACCTTATTTTTTTTTGCTCCTCCTTTCCTTTTTGCATTCTGTAGCATTTGGCCGGACAAACTTTCATCATACAAACGTTTGTCATAACGATCAAAATATTTATATTTGATATTATGTTTCAGAATGAGATCACAATAATAATTTGCAAATGATTGATCCGAATTATATAGAAAAGCTGCCAGAGATAGCGCTAAAAGTCCAAACTGGAAACCATCTTTTTCCCGTAAGGCGATCATTTTTTTGGAACGGGATTTGTTTAATAATAAATTAGTTCCACCAAAGATGGCTCCGCCCGACTCCTCGCACATCATAATCAGTCTCGGGTTTTTGCCTAATTTTACTTTTTCTCCCAATGCTGTAACATAAGATTCATTTATATCTTTTCTGTTTTCAAGCCATTGTGCAAAAGTACCCCAATGCTTGAATCCGACCCTTACGTGTACCATTGGTATCTTTTCCAACTCTGCAAGCTCATCTAACGCTTTGGAGGTGGTTACCGAAGACGCAATAAACCAGTCATAAGCATCAAAAAGGCTGGATTTTTTTAAAGATGCTATTTGAAATGCCGTTAGCATAAAAAATATCTGGTTTGGGGTAAAATAAACAATGCATTTGTTACTATCAGGTATTAATTCAACTTCCAAACCTAATTGAGTATATCTTTCATGGTTTTCAGATGAAGCCATAGTCACCATATTAAATCGGTCACCATCCGGATCCCATATAAATATAACATTGGCCTCGTTGTTTAATAGTTTTTCCTGAGCGCCAATATTTCTATAAATTTCTTGTTTTGTAGGATCTACGCCATAGTTTTCACCATTTATCTGGCCTATTTTATGGTATTGAGAATCCTCTTTATCAAAAAAATATTGAATAACATTGTTTTTGCCAACAGGAATGCCAAAGAGTTTAAAAAGACGTTCCGAAGTTAATTTCATAGAGCCGCCTACTGTGCAGATTGCACAGTGAAAGCCTTTCTTGTTAGCTTTTATGATTTCATCTATGTTTTTTTTGTCAATTACGGTTTTCTGGTAATTAATATAAGCTTCATCAACATTAAAATCATTCAAAATATTTTCATTCAATAACGGAGCAAGTCGAATAGTAGCCTTGCTATTAATTATACGTTGAACCTCTTTTATTATGTCTTTTTCTTCTTCTATAAGTTGTTTGCCCAACGAATCTATTGGCTTCCATCCACCCTTAAAATATTGGGAGTGGCTTGCAGTTAAGTTGTCACCGCTCTGGAATTCCTCATAAAAAACTCCAAAGGATGAATACCAGATTGGAGTAGTTGTTATTTGCGATCTCAGATGTACTTTGAAACCATGCGCTGCATAAATACGTGCAAGTATACTGATAAAATCCTGGGTATGTGGCCGTGTTTCTCCGCCTACATGAACATGCAAATCGTCTGTTTTATCACATTTTCTTTTGAAAACTCTTGCTTTAGCTTCTCCGATAATAGCAAAAGTAACAAAATTAATTGCTACATCCGGGTTTGCTGCATCATCAGGATCTAGCTGATTGCGATAGCC
>DAOURZ010000099.1 GCA_030627475.1 Deltaproteobacteria bacterium
AGATAAGTTTGATAGAGGTTTTGAAAAAATTATTGATGTATGGGGAGCTGATCACCATGGATATATTCCCAGAATATCAGCCGCAATTGAGGCTTCAGGTCATGCCGGAGACACCTTTAATGTTATTCTGATTCAACTTGTCAATTTACTGCGCAATGGAGAGCCTGTTGCAATGTCAACCAGATCCGGTGAGTTTGTTACCCTCAAAGATGTAATCAGTGAAGTCGGCAGTGATGCAGCAAGATTTATTTTTTTAACGCGTCATTATGAGAGCGCACTTGATTTTGATCTGGAACTTGCCAAGAAGAAAACAAATGACAATCCTGTATATTACGTTCAATATGTACATGCCAGGATATCAAGCATTGTCAGGAAGGCACAGGAGGATGGAATTGGCGCTATAACCTGGAATGATACCGCGATATCCAGGCTTAATGAACCTGAGGAGGTACAGTTAATTAAAATTATGTCGCGTTATCCGGAGATAGTAAGGTGCAGTGCGGAAAACATGGAGCCTCACCGAATCACATATTATCTGATGAATCTTGCATCAGCTTTTCACTCCTATTATAATAAACACAGAGTGCTTACAGATGAGGCTGAATTGACTCTTGGAAGACTTTATCTCGTAATCGCGGTTAAAAAGATAATCCGAAATGGTCTTGCACTGCTCGGAGTATCCGCACCTGAGAAAATGTAATGACGAATAAAAAAGATAAAAAAAAGCCTTGTTTTCAATTTATTCCCAGGGACACTTCAACCTGGATTTTTTTGATTATTTTCGTTTCTGCGTGGATGTTTGGTCTGGGTGTTCTGGTGGGAAGGGATACGGTTCCTGTAAAATTTGATATTGAGAAACTTCATAACGAATTGGTTGCTTTAAAAGAAGCTGTTATCAGGAAAGAGCAAAAACGATTTAAAATTGATTCGGACGGGGTTAAAAATAAAACGGATTTCGGTTTTTACGAGGCACTGAAGGAAACCGGAAAAGATAATGGTAATGCTGAGATATCCGGCAAACAAGAGACAAAACATTTGTCTAAAAATACAGCCTTGAAAGCCAAAAAAAAAATGGTTTCCAATAAGACTAAACCGGTTAAAGTCAGACAAAAGGACAAGAAAGAAACTAATAATAAAACTCTTACAATTCAGGTTGCCTCTTTAAAAAATCCAAAGGATGCTGATAATATAGTGATAAAGCTCAGGAAAAAGGGATATCCCGCTTACAGAATTTCAAGCAATATTCCTGAAAAAGGTATCTGGCACAGAGTAAGGATAGGTTATTTCAAAGATAAGGCAGAGGCCGGCAGAACCCTTGATAAATTAAAAAAGGAAAAGTTTAAAGCAATCCTGGTGAATAAACAGGAATCAAGGATTTGGGGTCAGGGGTCGGAAGACAGGAGAGATTAATGAAAATTAATAGAGAAGAAATTGTTCATGTTGCGAATCTTGCAATGCTTGATCTAAATGAAGAGTCTACGGACACGTTTGCGGTACAGATAGATAATATCCTGCAATATATTGATATGCTTAATTCAGTTGACACTGAAGGTGTGGTTCCGACTTCACATGCGATTTCTCTGACCAATGTTTTTCGGGAAGACAAAGTAAAAGAGCACGTTGACAGAAATAAGGCTCTTGCAAATGCTCCTGAAAAAGAAGACGGAAATTTTGTAGTTCCAAAGGTTATATAGTGTCTGAACGAAAACAGCGTTCGGGAACTATATAATGGAAGGATGAGGATGAAAAAATGAATTTTTATGAACTTACCATACATGAAGCCCACAATCTATTAAAAAGCAGAGAGATATCCTCAAGGGAGCTGACAAAAAGCGTTCTTGATAGGGTTGGGTCTGTTGAACCGCGCGTGGGGGCATATATCACTTTGGCCGGCAAAACAGCATTGGCTCAGGCTGAACTTGCCGACAAGGCTATTGCAGAAGGCAACATTACACCACTTACGGGCATACCTCTGGGTATAAAAGATCTTATTTGTACAAAAGATCTTCGTACTACCTGCGCATCAAAGATTCTTGAAAATTTTGTGCCAATTTATGATGCATTTGTAATAAAAAAGCTGAAAAAAGCAGGTGCGGTGATTGTCGGAAAGGTAAACATGGATGAATTCGCTATGGGTTCATCTACAGAACACTCAAGCATTAAACTGACACATAATCCATGGGATTTATCATGTATTCCAGGCGGTTCAAGCGGAGGGTCAGCCGCAGCAGTTGCTGCTGATATGTGTTTGGGGTCTCTCGGTTCAGATACAGGCGGATCAATAAGGCAGCCGGCATCTCACTGCGGAGTGGTCGGCATGAAACCGACATATGGGAGAGTTTCCCGTTTTGGCCTTGTAGCCTTTGCTTCTTCGCTTGACCAGATTGGCCCTCTGACAAAGGATGTTACGGATTGCGCTGTATTGTTAAATGCTATTTCCGGTCATGACAAAGGAGACTCCACATCAGTGCCGATGGATGTACCTGATTATACGACATTCCTTGAAAAAGGATTAAAGGGCGTTAAAATCGGCATCCCAAAGGAATATAATGAGTTGCCCGGGCTGGATGCGGAAGTTTTGGAAGCAGTAAAAAATGCAATAATAACCATTGAAGGCCTTGGCGCTGAATTTGTGGAAGTTTCTCTTCCACATACTGAATATGCGGTTGCGGCTTATTATGTTATTGCTCCTTCAGAGGCCAGCTCAAATCTTGCGAGATATGATGGTGTAAAGTATGGCTTAAGGGATAAAGACAAAAATGATCTTATGGAAATGTATAAAAGCACAAGATCCTCTGGATTTGGTTCCGAGGTCAAGCGTCGTATAATCATAGGGACATACTGTCTCTCAGCCGGTTATTACGATGCATATTACAAGAAGGCTTCTCAAGTACGCACGTTGATTACAGAAGATTTTAAAAGGGCGTTCAAATCCTGTGATGTATTATTATCTCCTGTGACGCCGACACCGGCTTTTAAAATAGGGGAAAGGACAGAAGATCTCCTTGCAATGTATCTATCCGACATATTTACTCTTTCGGCAAATCTTGCAGGAATACCCGGCATGTCGGTTCCATGCGGATTTTCTTCCCAGGGGCTTCCGATAGGCCTGCAAATAATGGGAAAACATTTTAATGAGGAACAGTTGATTAAAGTGGCATATAATTTCGAGCAGGCAACGGATTTTCACAAGAAAAAGCCTGTATTGTAGGCGAGGATAAAAAACATGAGTATTCAACCGGAAGGTGAAGAAATCAGGAAAGCGGTCAAGTGGGTTTCTGAGCAGAGAAAATTTGAGAAGAAAAAGGAGCTAAATAGAATTATAGAGGAAGCCTGCATCAAATTTAATCTTTCTCCAAAGGAAGCGGAATTCTTACAGAGCTTCGTTCTTGATAACTCTTGTTCATGAAAAATGCCGGCTGAACGTGTCAAAGATAAAAATACTTTCTGAAATTCTTTCCAACAAAATAGCTGCCGGTGAAGTCGTAGAGCGCCCTTCTTCAGTTGTCAAGGAACTCATAGAAAATTCACTTGATGCCGGGAGCACAAGAATCATAATTGAAGTTGAAAACGGTGGTTTGTCTCTGATACGGGTTTCTGACAATGGTATTGGAATGAACCATGATGATGCACTTCTTTCTCTGGAACGTTATGCAACCAGTAAAATCTATAAGGACGGAGATTTATTTTCTATAAAAACACTTGGTTTCAGAGGTGAAGCGCTTCCCAGCATTGCCTCTGTTTCCAGATTTTGCTTGATCACAAAAGATGAAATATCCGAAGTCGGCACAGAGGTTTTTGTAGAGGGAGGGACAATAAAAAAAGTCTCTGAAATCGGTGCTCCAAGGGGCACAATGATAACTGCCAAACATCTTTTCTTCAATACTCCTGCGAGACGAAAATTTTCAAAAACAGTAAAAACAGAAATGGGACATATTGCTGAAGCTGTTGCCAATATCGCATTGGGTTGGCCGGGTGTTCAATTTAAACTGTATCATAACGGAAAAACAGTTAAAAACTGGTACTCATCGTCTGATCCGTTTAACAGGGTTCTTGATGTTGTTGGAAATGATATGAGAAACGATCTGTTAAACATTAAATTTGAAGACAACTTTGTTTCAGGTGAAGGATGGATATCATCCCGCCAGGTTTCACGAAAAACTTCCAGGGGAATCTTTATCTATATAAACGGCAGGGTTGTTCGAGACAAAGGAATACAGTATGCGCTTTTTGAAGGATATGCAGGAAGATTGATGAAGGGTCAGTTTCCTGTTGCGGTTGTTTTTATAAATGTACCTTATGACGAGGTGGACGTAAATGTTCACCCATCAAAACATGAAGTTCGTCTATCACAGCAGAAGCAGGTTCATAAAACATTGACAGGAGCTGTATCGGAAGCATTACATGTTGCTGACCGGCCAAAATGGGCCGCATCAAATTCTACCGAACAAAAATCTTTTTTTGTTTCAGAGCCTGTTCTCCAATACAACAAATCTATCAACGATATTCCTGTTTCTCCTGATATTCCTGATTCTCCTGCCGTGCAGAAAAAAATCTGGGTTAAAAAGCATTTTAGTGATTTAAGAGCGGTTGGTCAGTTTCATGATACTTATATATTATGCGAATCTGATAAAGAGCTGGTACTTATTGATCAGCATGCAGCACATGAACGGATTCTTTTTGAGCATCTGAAAAAACTTTCCATGAATTCAAAAATAGAAGCTCAGAAACTTTTGATGCCGGAAACCATTGATACCGGACATAGAGAAGCACACACTCTTGAGAAACTTATTCCGGATCTGAAAAAACTTGGACTTGAAATTGAGCCTTTTGGTGGAACAACTTTTGTGATTAAGTCTGTTCCCGCTATTCTTGCAGACAGGGAGATTAAACCGATTATCCTGGAAATTGCGGAGAAAATGCTGGAATTCGGCTTAACTCAAGGTTTGGAGAAGACAATTGATCAGTGTCGTATGCTTATCGCATGTCATGGAGCAATTAGAGCAAATCAGCAGCTTTCGGATAAACAGATAAGGGTATTGCTTGCCCAACTTGATGAATGCGAAAACTCGTCACATTGCCCTCACGGACGTCCAACCTGGATAAGCTGGACTCTAAGAGCACTTGAAAAATCTTTTAAAAGAATTGTTTAAGGGCAGGAGTCAGGAGTCAGGAGTCAGGTAAATTGTAAAAAACTTGACATTTATCTTGGTGGTTAGTAGAAGGAACAATTAAATTATTTGATAAAATGATCAAATTGTTTGTGTAATATTAAGAGGTTATGGGCTTTTGTCTTTATTTGCTTGTAAATGAAGGGGGGTGAGTGGGGGAGGACATGGTTGGTCTATAGAGTGTTAAACAAGCTGTTATTATATATTATATTTGATAATTTAAGGAGAAATTTATAATGAAAAAAATATTTGTTATTTTGTCAGCAATAATGCTTGCAATGGTATTTGCAATTCCTGCAGGTGCAAGTGAGGGTGCAGTTGAATGGGATTTTTATGGAAGTGTGCGTATGCAAACATTTAGCTCTTATCAGGATAAAAATACCAGCTCAAGCGGTTTTGACGACAGAGATTCAAGATGGGGTCTGAATCCGGTTTCACATATTGGCGCAAAAGTACATAAGGGTAATATAGGCGGTTGTTTTGAATATGGTGCTAAATATGATTATGATCATGGTCATGATAATTCTAATTTAACGTTAAGAAAAATATATGGAACCTGGGATTTTGGAGCTGGCGAATTAACTGTTGGAAAAACATATACACCCATTCATTTTGTTACAAATCAGGTTTATGATAATGATTATGGTTTGAGAGGTTTTGGTGCTTTCTATGAATACAACCCCATGATTCAGGTTAAGGTTGATGG
>DAOURZ010000260.1 GCA_030627475.1 Deltaproteobacteria bacterium
AACACTGTGCAACAAGGCGGGGCTAAAGCCCCACTTCCTGATAATAACAGAACGGTATTTTATAGCCTGCATTGCTTTGTAGGGACTACCGGACAGCGGGCTATTTTGATATTTGTGTGATCTGAGATCGGTTTCGTTGTTCACTTTTGAATTTAATCGTGTTTTCATCAGACTTCGATACGGGTTGGCCCAGGCTGATTTTTCCCTGTCCTGCCATTGTCCATTTCGTATAATGCAGACGCATGTTTATCCCGTCATAAGATCGTTTGCCGAAATCAGTCGTCACATACGTGCCATTGGTGCTGTGATCAACAATGATTAGTTCTCCTAAACGTGCTTCGATTTTTGCATGCGTTCTTGAAGCAACGTCGGATGAAATGACCAGATTGCAGTTTTTCCCTCTGCCTATAAGAAAAGGCGTGTTGCTCTCACGAATAACTATTTTTTGGCCTTTATAATTGATTTCAATTCCTGCGATAGGCAGTCGCTCTTCCGTTTTTCTGAAAGTTGAAAAAATTAGTGTGGTGTTATTTTGGTCCCAGACAACTTCGCTCGTATTGAGAGGCTGGCTTTTGCCTTTTATCCTTATGGTGTTAAGTGGCCGGCAGCGTGATGAAAATATGGGGAGAAGGTCAGCTATGGTGTCATAGGTAGTCACTATTTGGCCTTCCATGGCCAAAGATGCCATGCGTGAGGCCACGTTGACAGTATCACCAAATGGGTGTCCCTTGTCCAATTCCACGCGGCCCTTATGGAATCCAATGCGAATACCAATTCGATGATTGTGTACGGTTATTGAATCATTGAAATACTGTTGGATATCGCATCCGCAAGTGATTGCTTCTTCAGGATGGACAAAATATGCCATGATCTCATCGCCGATTATTTCAACAACAATGCCATTGTTTGATTTTACAAAATGAGAAATTTTCCCGAGACTTTCTACAATACACTCATGAGCGACTACATCACCAAGGGTTTCGTAGAGACGAGTACTGCCTGCAAAGTCGGCAAAAAAGATTGTAAGTTCGTTTGGAGGTGATGGCATAATCCTGATTCAAGGCTGTTTCAATTATTATCGCTGATCTTGACCTGTAAATCTATGGCGTTTGTTACGATACAGATTGTTTTATACAACATCTCCACACCCCAATGTCAAGAGTGGAAATGTGGTTGCGATTAAACAAAAAATAGCATAAGGAAAGTGGATGCCTTGGTTGGGGGAAATTATTTCGTCCACGTTCCTTACTATATAATTGATTATAGATTGTTGACTTCCTTGTTTTATTATGATTTTCCCAAAAAACAAAAAAATGAGATTTCAGGTAGAAATTTTTTAAATTAAAATTAGAAAGCTTGAGGAAAATAAGTCATGAAACAAAAATATCTTATTTTGAACAGCGATGACCAAAAAGAGTTGATAATAAGGGAATTTACAGAAGTCGATGATAAAGAAGCGTTATTATTGCTTACTGAAGAAAAATATGACATTGAAGTTGTTAACTCCGCTATAAAAAAAGGCAAGACGGCACTAATTTATGCATTGAGAACCGAGAATTTATATCCTCCTGATTTATATGTTGATAAAATAGCTGAGTCAGTGATTTTAATGTCCGGAGAACAAAAGCAATCCGTTGAGCTTTTGTTTGATGATGTGGATTTAATAAATAATAAGGATAAATAATGAACAAAGAGCATGTACCCAGAGACTTTTTCATCAAAATATGGAATTTTTTTGCATCTGTCAGGCTTACAGTTGGCCTTTTGCTGTCGCTATCTGTAACTTCCATAATTGGAACAGTTGTTCCACAAAATCAAAGCCCCGCTGCCTACTTCCATAATTACGGAGAATTTTTTTACAAAATTTTTTCGGCTTTAAATATTTTTGATATGTACCATTCCTGGTGGTTTCAGCTTTTACTCCTTATGCTGACTATTAATATTATTGTTTGTTCTTTAAACAAGTTGTCTGCAACATGGAAGATAATATTTGTCAAAATTCCGCCATTTAATGCTTCAAAATTCAGAAGCCTTTCTCATAAAGAAGAATTTACATCTAATCGTTCACCGGAAGACTTAAAAAACAAGTACGAACAGGTGGTCTCTAAAAAATTTGGTTATTGGAGAACTGAGCAGACCGATAAAGGATTTTGTGTTTTTGCCGAGAAAGGACGCTGGACCCGCATAGGTGTTTATGCTGTACATTTAAGCGTTATTCTGCTTTTGCTCGGTGGACTTATAGGTTCTATCTTTGGATTTGAAGGGTTTGTCAATATCCCGGAAGGAAATACGGTAAATAGCATTAGATTAAGAAAGACCGAACAAATACATAATTTGGATTTTGGAATACGATGTGATGATTTCAGCGTAAGCTTTTATGAAACCGGAGCGCCAAAGAAATTTCGTTCAACCTTGTCAATTATAGAAAATAAAAGATCTGTTTTACAGAAAGATATTATTGTTAACGATCCTCTTCGTTATAAAGGAATAAATTTATTCCAGTCAAATTATGGAATGCTTCCTCCTGAAGAAATTACGCTGAATATAATGAGCAGGGAAACCGGCATCGCATATAAGAAAAAGACAAAAATAGGGATGCCGATTGAACTTTTTGAGGATATCGGGACTTTTGTTATAAAAGATTACAGGAATTCATTTCATTATAAAGGCATTACTCTTGGTGAAACTTTTATCGGAATTTTCAACAAAAAAGATGGAGGCAGAATTAATATAATTCTGCCTTTGAAATTTGCCGGCTTTGACAAGATGAGAAAAGGAGATTTGATTTTCTCTGTAGCTGATTACGATCATAGATATTTTACCGGGCTTCAGGTGACAAGTGATCCGGGAGTGCTGGTTGTTTATTCAGGATTTGTTATGATGATTATCGGGTGTTTTATTACTTTTTTTATGTCACATAGAAGATTATGTGTTGAAGTTAAAAAAAATGGGAATAAAACTCAAGTAATGGTGGCAGGTACGGCAAATAAAAACAAATTGGGAATGCAGGTTAGAGTAAAAAAGTTTTCACAGAATCTTGCCAAATTATAGAAGAAAAATTAATTCAGTTAAAAAACCGTGAATCGTGAATCGTGAATCGTGAATCGTGAATCGTGAACGGTTGAACGGTTATATTAAAG
>DAOURZ010000251.1 GCA_030627475.1 Deltaproteobacteria bacterium
CTCATAATGAGATTGATCTGAAAAATCCAAAAGCAAATGGAAAAAGATCAGGTTTTCTGAGAATTGAACGTGACTGGATAGATACAATAGTTAAAAACGGCTACGTTGATACATTCAGATATTTATATCCGGATAGGGTAAAGTATTCATGGTGGACATACAGGTTCAATGCCAGGGCTAATAATGCCGGCTGGCGTATTGACAACTTCTTTGTAACTCAGAATGTTATTAACAAAGAGTGGATAAGGGAAGCATTTATTGATAACGATGTTTTTGGATCTGATCACTGTCCTGTCGGCATTGATTTGAAGATTTAGGCAGTTTCTTGCCGTGATACATAGGCACTCAAACAGATCGAAGGAAAAAGATATACAGCGGAACTCGAAGATGCAGGAATAAAAAAGCGCTGAAGATTGCTATTGCTTTTAGAGGGAAGGAGTTGTGGATGGATAGTTCATAGCATTCAACCGGCAGCAGCTTCTTTTGCTATAGTGTCGTATACGATTCTTATTGGAATATTTTTTTCAAGAGCGATTTTTTTGCAAACCTCATACTCCGGTACAATTCTGAAACTTCCGTTCGACTGTTGAATTTCCTTTGCCTTTATTATTCCGTAGGTGGTTTTTACATTGATCTGTTTACGGACAAGCTTTGCTCTTTGTACATCATAATATCTCACACCTAATGATGTTGTTTCAGATAAAATACGATTTATTATACTTTTTTTCCTGTTTTCCATACACAGAACCTGTACCATAGTGCCCGGTCTGTTTTTTTTCATAAACACAGGAATCAGGTAAACATCTATAGCTCCTTCTTCAAACAGACGTTCCATCAAGAAACCAAAAAATTCCGGATTCATATCATCAATACACGTTTCAACTATTGAAATCCGGTCTTGTTGATAGTCAGACATATGATTTGCCGGTGTCCCAATAATAATCCGCAAAAGATTCGGTATCGTTTTAAGGTTGCGCTTTCCCGCACCATATCCTGTTTTTTTAACTGTCATATCCGGTATATTTTCAAACGAATCGGTAATAGAGGTAATAATTGCAGCACCGGTCGGGGTGACAAGTTCATGGGGAATCTTTGTACCATAAACGGGAACTCCCTTCAGGATTGAAATAGTTGCAGGAGCAGGAACGGGCAGCGTCCCGTGTTGGCAGGAAACAAAACCTGTGCCGAGAGGAATCCTTGAGGCAATTACCTTTTCAATACCGAGATATTCCAGGCAAAGAGCCGTGCCTGCAATATCTACAATAGCATCAATGCCGCCTGTTTCATGAAAATGAACCTTTTCCTTTGGCTGTCCGTGTATTTCAGATTCAGCGGTTGCAAGTCTTTCAAAAATTTCAAGGCTTCTTTGCTTTACTTTTCGGGAAAGATGACTGTTTTGGACGAGAGCTTTAATTTCAGCGTAATGCCTGGATTTTAAATTATCTTTTGTAAGGACATTAACACTTTTGGCTTTAATACCGCTGCGAAAAATTGATTCAACAGATATATCAAAATCTTTTAATGGAAGTTTTTTAAGGGAATCCTTCAACCAGCTTAAAGGAACTCCAATGTCAATAAAAGCTCCCAGCGTCATGTCGCCGCTTATGCCGCAAAAACAATCAAAATAGGCAAGCATATTACTTAACCTCATTAAGTGGTTTGAATTTTTAGGTTTTAAGTTAAAAAAAAACAATCACAGCGAGTTGGCAATCTCTAAACAAAATTAAAAAACCATATTGCCGGGTTTTTCTTCAAGTATCAGCAAAAATTTACGAAGCCTGTATTTAATATTTGTTGAAAAAAAAGGCAATATATTATATGGTTAGAAATATGGACGAAATGACTTCCCCGGGTAGTCGCACAGATTTGGGCAAAGGCGGCCCGAATCTGTGATGCATATTTGTGGAAAACAATTCGTCCATCTCCCTTAATATTATACGGAAGTGCACAGTTCACTGGTGGGACTCCCGGACTTCAAATCCGGTGTGGGGCGCTGAAACCGTCCCGGGTGGGTTCGATTCCCATGCACTTCCGCCATCCAACTCCAACTCCAACCATTACAAAATTCATTGTTTTTTGCCATATTATTCCGAAGGGAAGGAATGTTTCCGATGCTTAACAAACCTAGCTACGAAGAACTCGAACAAAGAATAAAAGAACTGGAGAAAGGATACGTTAAGCGCAAGAAAGCTGACGTACCGGCAAATGGTGTTGTTGAACATATAAGAGACATTACTGAGAGCAAGCAGGCAGATGAGGCTCTGCGGCAGAGCGAGGCAAGATACCGCGAACTTGTCCAGACTGCAAACAGCATGATTGTCAGGATAGATGCCGAGGGCAAAGTCATTTTTTTCAACGAGTTTGCTCAGAGCTTTTTTGGCTACACAGAGGATGAGATTATCGGCAAAAATGTAATAGGCACTATAGTGCCGGAAAAAGATAGCGCCGGCCGTGATCTTGCAGCAATGATTAAGGATATAGAACTTAATCCTGCAAAATATCTTGCACATGAGAATGAGAACATGTGTAAAAATGGTGAGCGTGTCTGGGTTTCATGGACAAATAAAGTCATTAGAGATAAAAATGGAAATGTGGTTGAAATCCTGTGCATTGGTAATGATGTTACTGAATGTAAACAGCTTGAAAAACAGCTTCATCACGCGTTAAAAATGGAATCCATAGGGACTCTGGCCGGAGGGATAGCACATGATTTCAACAACATATTCATGTCCATACTTGGCAATACTTCCTTAATGATATTGAATACTGATCCTGGTTCTCCGAATTATAAGAAGCTCAAAACTATTGAAAAACAGATTGAAAGCGGAGCCAAACTAACTTCACAGCTTCTTGGATATGCAAGGAAGGAAAAATATGAATTCAAGCCCGTTGACCTTAACCATCTAATAAAAGATTCTTCCGGGATTTTCGGGAAAACCAGAAAAGATATTTCCATTAAACTGGAATTATCTCCTGATCTGTTGTCGGTTGAGGCAGAGAAAAATCAGATTGAGCAGATTTTGTGGAATCTGTATGTCAATGCATCAGAGGCTATGCCTGAGGGTGGCGCTTTTATAATAAAGACATTTAATACAAACCACGTTGAAATGGGCACCAGGCTGCATATCCCGATGACCGGCAAGTATGTTTTGTTGACCGTAACCGATACAGGCATAGGAATGGACGAAAAAACCCGGGAACGCATATTTGATCCATTTTTTACCACAAA
>DAOURZ010000432.1 GCA_030627475.1 Deltaproteobacteria bacterium
GATTTTAAAAACACCCTGATCATCCTCACTTCCAATCTGGGTACGGACATGATCATGAAGGTCTGCGCCGATGAAGAGACCATGCCGGATGCGCCGGCGCTGACGGAAATGCTGCGCCCAGAGCTTTTAAAGCGCTTCAAACCAGCGTTTCTGGGTCGTTTGAAGGTCGTGCCGTTCTTTCCCATTACTGACAAGAACATGCGCCTCATCGTCAAGCTCAAGCTTGATCGTATCGCAAAGCGGATGCTGGAAAACAGAAATGTTACCTTTAAATACAATGAGGAATTAATAGAGTCCATCGGAAGCCGCTGCACCGAAGTCGATAGCGGCGCCAGAAACGTTGATCATATTTTGACGAATACGTTATTGCCGGAGATGTCAAAGGAACTGCTTTCCAGGATGGCGACAGGGGAGCAGATTAAAGAGGTAAGGGTGTCGCTGAGTGAGGAGGGGTTTGTGTTTGAAGTAATATAGCGGATGAGCTGGTAAGACCTCGGTTGGGTTGAGGGACGAAACCCAACAATAACTTTAGCCCATTCTATAAAATAATTTTTTCCATACTACTAAATTTTTAAATATGAAAACTTTGGACTGTCGCGTTAGCGATCAGGATATAATATGGCAACACATGACAAGCTTTTAATAAAAATCCTTCGTGGCACTTCAGATGCCAATATTCCGTTTTCCGGATTATGTAATTTGCTTAAGGGGCTTGGATTTAATGAACGAATACGAGGTGACCATCATATCTTCACTATGAATGATGTTGAGGAAATATTGAACTTACAACCGATTGGTTCAAAAGCCAAATCCTACCAAGTTAAACAGGTTCGAAATATCATATTAAAATACAAACTCAATTGGGGAGTAGACGATGACTAAATATGAAATAATTATTTTTTGGAGTGACGAAGATAAGTCGTTTATTGCCGAAGTGCCTGAATTGCCTGGATGCATGGCAGATGGAAAAACGTATCAAGAAGCCCTTTCAAATGCTGAAATTATTATAAATGAGTGGATTGAAACTGCAAAAGAGCTGGAGCGTGAAATTCCGCATGCTAAAAGACGATTAATGTTTGCATAATGAACGTGGACTCTAATGACTTCAATGGGTTATGAAAATTTAGGACTGTAGAGATAACATCATAAAATTATTGTCCTCTGATTTTGAATTTGAGTCTCGACAACGATAAATGAATTCGGGGCCAGGTCGATAGAGAAAACTAAAGGCTGTTGCGACTGTTCGCTTGTTTGCATTCCCGAACTGTAAGTCCTAAACTTTCCTTTATTAGTATCCTATTCAAATTCCGTGGTAAAACTGAAAAAATTGAATTTTAAAAAAATAAAACATAGTAATATCAACAAGATATTTTTTGAGCAAATTAATCTACCACGGAATTTGAATAGGATACCTTTATTATTTACTTCTTTTGAAAGGTTTGTATCAAATTTCTTGACAACTACGTAAAAAACATGAATATAAATATATTATGTTAATATAGCGTATTCTTGCTGGAGAGAATCCTTTTTTTAAAACTCAAACTCATTACAAAAAGCAAATGATATGATTCGTATACCTGCTATAATATTTTTTTTGATCTGTTCCCTGTTTGTTGTATCCATATCGTATAGTCAAGAAAACACCTTAAAACAATCAGGGAAACAGGAATTGGTGTTGAGCCAGGCTGATCAATTAATCCTTGAAGCCATTAATAAGACCAATGAGCGCATCGACAATCTTTCCA
>DAOURZ010000437.1 GCA_030627475.1 Deltaproteobacteria bacterium
AAATGGTGCATGAAAATCAAATAAAATTTCAAAAAAAGTGTTACTGTGGGGTAGACGAAATAAAAAATGAGATTATTATGAAGATGTGAACCCTTCAGAGATTAAAAGAATACTTGACGATATAGACATCCCTTTTGACGGAGTTGATAATGAAAACGTCACAGGAGCTCTGCTTATTCTCATAGAGATTGTCGAGCGTTTGAACGAGGAGAACGAGAAGTTACAGGCAGAGAACCAAAGGCTGCGAGATGAAAACAACTTGCTAAAAGGAGAACAGGGTAAGCCTAAGATTCGGGGTAATACAAATAAGAACAAAGACGTATCTTCAGAGAAAGAGATAAAGAAAAGAAAGGAGAAAATCAAAATAGATCGAACCGAAGTATGTAAAGTTGATCAATCCAAATTGCCTCAAGATGCTGTATTCAAGGGACATGAGAGTGCCATTGTTTAGGAAATTCTGATCAAAACAGATAATGTTGAGTACAAAAGGGAGGTTTTCTACTCAGCTTCTGAGAACAAGACCTATGTAGGGCAATTACCTGCTGCGGTTACAGGGGAATTTGGTCCTGGTGTGCGGTCATTGGTATGCGCGCTTAAATATGTGGCGAATATGTCGAAGCCAAAGATTCTGGAACTCTTTGAAAATTGCGGAATATTCATTTCACAATCAACAATTTCTCGAATTCTCACAAATGACGAGTCAGGGTTTAACAAAGAGAAAGAGGATATTTTCCGTGCTGCTCTGGAGACTACGCCATTCCAGCAAATTGACGATACCACGGTAAGGGTCAACGGCGAAAATCAATATTCACAAATTTTATGCAATCCGTACTATACGGCCTTTTTTACTGTTCCCCACAAAAACCGTTTGATCATTCTTGACATATTGCTCTGTGGCAAAGAAAGGACGTACATCTTTGATTTGAATGCCTTCTGTTTACTTTCAGATTTGAAAGTTCCCAAGAAGATCATTGATCAGATTTTTGATTTGACCGATGAGAGGGAAACCTCAGAAGCGGAAATGCAAGAGCTGCTGAAAAAGATTTTTCCTGATGCGAAGAAGGGAAAAAACACCAGAACAAGAATTGTGGAAGCAGCTGCAATAGCTTCCTATCATCGCCAAACAGAAATTCCAGTCGTAAACATCATTTTGAGTGATGATGCTCCACAATTCAAAAAACTTACCGCTGAACACGCACTGTGCTGGATTCATGAAGGAAGGCATTATAATCGGCTAAGCCCGATTGTTCCCTTCAATATTGATGAACTTAAAAAGTTCAAGACTCGTTTCCGGGACTACTATGGGGAGCTTTTAAAATACAAAGAGAATCCAAAGCCTGAGACAGCAGCAAGGTTATCGTCTGAATTCGACAACCTGTTTTCCACAAAAACCTGTTATGATGCCTTAGATGATCGGATAGAAAAAACCAGAAACAAAAAGGAAGAACTTTTGCTGGTTCTGAAATATCCTTGGCTACCGTTACACAATAATGCTTCGGAATTGGGTGCAAGAGTCGAAAAACGCAGGCAAGACGTCAGTTTGCAAACAAAATCAGTCAAAGGAACAAAGGCTAAAGACTCATTTTTGACGATTACTCAAACCGCAAAAAAGCTGGGAGTCAACGCTTACAGATACATATACGATCGGATTTCTAAAACATTCAGTATGCCGCCTCTTGCCGATCTAATTCATCAACATTCACTGCCACAGATAGAATAAG
>DAOURZ010000294.1 GCA_030627475.1 Deltaproteobacteria bacterium
AGCTATCAAGCTAAAATTTTCTGAAAGATTATACATATTCTATTATCGTATTAGTCTGATAATGCCTGTTTCATCTGCACAATTTTTTCTAATGCAGCAGATTTGTTTGATCTCTGCCGGTTCTGTTTTTGTAATTAAATTCAGATCATATGGATTGTCCTGAACCGGGCAGGCGTATCTAATCTGTTTCTTTAACATAAGAGCACCTGAAGCGCAATTGAAGGCTCCGGCTATCTTCATGCTACCGAAAATTGGTGCATATCCTCCGGTAAAAACATCCGCAGGCAAGGCATTTCTATACGTTGTTTCATCTCCTGCCATACCATCAGCTTCCATGATACATATATCAGGTTTAGCCTCAGTTTCGCAATTATTCAGGGAAACTTGAATTATTTCACAATATTTATTCCGACATTTTTCTAAGGTTGTCATAAAAAATACGCTTCCTTCTCCCGGGACAGCCGATGGTGAAGCCGAACAATTAAACGGTTTAATTTTACCGTCATTGGCAATTCGTAATTTTTGATTACATATATACTCCATAACATTACCGCATTCATCAACACAGCCGGCAAGGACGTATTTGCAGCGTCCCTCTTCCAGCCATGCCTGAGCAAGAATAAGAGCCTGATGAATCGGCGAAGTAAATTGAGTAAGCGTTAAAGTTGGACCTCGGGAATTCAACACTGTTGAAATATATGATACCGCGGCATTATGAACTGAATGCGAAAACGTTGTCGGAGATACACTTTCATCACCGTACTTTATAATATCATCAAGAAACCGAAAGGTTGTCACATGGGGCCCGAAAGCTGTTGCGAGAATAATTCCAATGGCTGATTCTTTGTCATTAGTTTGAATGCCGCTGTCAGCGACTGCATCCCATGCGGCCAGCAGAGCCATTTTGCTGAATCTGTCTGCTCTGCGTATTTTTCTTGACAGATTTATATCATTAATAGTTTTCTTTCCAACTCTGTATGCGGCATAAAAAGCATTTTGATCGTTATAAGATTTTATTTGAGAAGGCATTACCCAGCCTTCTCGCAATGCGGTATCAAGGCTTTTAATTCCGCGTCCTCTTGTAGACACTATTCCTATCCCTGCAATATTCATGTAATATGCCTTTAAAACAATTCCGTATGAACATTATCATTTAGTCCACGTTCCTTATCATGGGATGAAAACCGGTTTATAGCCAGCATGATTTCAGCAGTCCGTTCTTTGTTTTCAAAACGATAGGGCGATAATGGCTACCAACTTAAAACGGGACACTTTTCGCCATTTTGGCTTTATAGTAATGCCCACAATCAAGCAAAATTAAAGAGTTGTTAACTGATTGAATTTACAAGCTCTCTCGCCTTACGTTGGTAGCCGCATGGCTCATATAATTGGACTAGTAATGCAAAATATAATAACGAAAGCATCACAATTACTACGAGTAAAGATATTGTAGAAGAATTTGCAGCCCAGTTTATAGAGCTTATTAATCAAAAAAGGCACATAACATGGCGCTGGAGCGGATCGGGGGCTACTGAGCGGCTCTTGAAGGTTTCGGCTTTAACAAAAATTTTAATTATGCAAAGGTTGTCGGTATAAAGCCCCCGACCCCCTCAGCTTTGCGTTATGGGTAAGATGTAAGGTGCAAGGAATGAAATATATAGGAAGTTTTTAAGATATAAAGAAGAAATTTTATTTTTTCATTAATCCTTTTTCGATTTCTTTTTGCATAGATTTAACGACTGATACTGGATCTTTCGCCATTTTAATAGGTCGTCCAACAACTACATAATCAGCGCCATTTATTATAGCATCCTGAGCTGTTGTAATTCTTTTTTGATCATCTTCCGGGATTTCAATGTTTTTACCTGGACGAATACCTGGAGTAACTACGAGAAAATTATTTCCCAAATCGTTTCTCAATCTTTCAGCCTCAAGCCCAGAAGAAACAATACCATCACATCCAAGCGCTATTGCTTTTTTAGCTCTGTGGAAGACTAAATCTTCAACTGTTCCAGTTAAGCCAAGTTCTTTCATATCGTCTTCATCAAAACTAGTTAGAACAGTTACGGCAAGAATTTTAATCCCACTTTTAACTCCAACGGCTGCTCGTAGAATTGGATCATTGCCATGTACTGTAGCAAAAGTAACATTTCGTTCTTTTAATAATAAAATTACCGAACTAACTGTTTCTGGAACGTCGAAAATTTTAAGATCAACCATGACCTTATGGCCTCGTTTAGTTACCGCATTGACTGCTTTAAATCCTTCAGCGATAAACAGTTCAAGGCCTACTTTAAAAAAGTTTATATATGGACCAAGAAGATCAAGCCACTCTTCGCATTTTTGCAGGGAATTTACATCAAGCGCAAAAATAATACGTTCATTTAAAGGAATGTTTTTATATTTCATTATTATTGTTTATACCAAAGTTAGAATTTAATTATTAAATATATACATAAAATTTAAAAATCAAGAAACAAATTTAAATTTATAGAGCCTCTTGCAGAAACATCCATCTGCGTTAGGAACGTGGCTATTTCTTGTAAACTTATTGATCTCATGATAGTTAAGAAACGTGGGTGAATTAATTTCCGCAACCATGCATCACAGATTCAGGCTATCTTTGCCTGATCTAAAAGCACAAACATCTTGAAATAGCTCGCTATTCCTTCAACTTTTGTGAT
>DAOURZ010000389.1 GCA_030627475.1 Deltaproteobacteria bacterium
ACCCATCTTTGGCGCGGGCTTTTTTGAAAGAATTTACATGATAAAACAAACTCCGATTATCTGTGTTGCAGGAAAATCTGAATCAGGCAAAACCACACTAATAGAAAAACTGATTCCTGAACTTAAAAGGCGGGGATACAGAATAGGAAGTATAAAGCACACATGTCAAGCATTTGATGTCGACAAAAAAGGAAAAGACAGTTGGCGTCATAGAAAAGCAGGTGCTGATATTGTAGTTATTGCATCCACAGATAAAATTGCCATGATAAAGGATAATGACTGTAACTCTCTTGATTGCCTCAAAAAATACTTCAATGACGTTGATCTTATTATAGCGGAAGGTTACAGTAAAGAAAATATAGATAAAATTGAGATCCTTCGTAAAGCAAGTGGAAAAGAGCCTCTTTGTCTGGGTGATAGTAAGCTAATAGCACTTGTTACAGATTCAGATACAGGACATAATGTTCCGAACTTTGGTCTGGAAGAAATTGATCACCTGGCAGATTTTATAGAAAACAAATATTTATGACTGAAAATGACCTTTTAGGACAATTAAAACAAGCCACCACATCTGGTGGTGGTAATTTGATTTTTGATTAATTTCCCTTGATTTCTGTGTAAACTATAGTTAACTTTGTATTATGGAATTGCCCGCCAGAGAAATAGTAATGTTAGAAACCCTTGATGGTAAAGTGCCATTCGAGAAGTGGTTCAATGAAATACGCGATCAGAAGCTACAAATTTTTGTTGATGCTCGACTAACACGGATTGCAGATGGCAGCTTTGGGGATCACAAGTCTCTCAGATGTGGAGTTTTCGAGCTCAGAGTCCACAAGGGACCAGGCTTAAGAGTCTATTACGGATTGGATGGTCCAAGGATAGTAGTCCTGATCGGTGGCGGGGTTAAGAGCACGCAGGGAAAAGACATTCGCAAAGCTCAAGAGCTTTGGAAGGAGTATTACAATGCCAAGTAAGCCCTATAAGCCCATACTTCTTGGGCGGTTAAAGAACCATGAGTATTCAGTTAATTATCTGACAGAAGTTCTTCAGAATGAAACACAAGAGGCATTCTTAATCGCACTTAGAAATGTAATTGATGCGCGTGAAACGAGCCTTACTGACTTTGCCAGACAAATTGGCGTCACACGTCAAGGGTTATATAAAATGCTCTCAGAAGATGGAAATCCACGACTATCGACATTGAGTGAACTTCTCAAATCTCTTGGAATGAAGATGCAGATTTGTGGCGAAGTGGCTGCACAACAAATGCATGCTGGCCTAAAAGTAGCGTAGCTACCATAACTTTGTTTTCTATAAGGCAGAGCCAGGCAAAAGCAGGTCAAGAGTTAATAGATTAAACAGTATGATTTTTTTGCCCATCCCCCTAAATTTGTCTTGTTGCATTTTCTGGGGGGATGGGCAAAACTCCCCAAAATCAAAATTTTTATCAAGCAAAAAAGTCGTCTAATCCACAAATAGATTGTTTTATACGACCAAACAGCCGTATCTGACCAATTTCGTACGTAGATTAGCCGTATTATAAGACGACTATTCGGCAATCTACTCTATGTTATGCTTTGGATGATTCACAGCAATTCCCGAAGGCATGATAACGTATTGATTTAACAACGTTTTTGAATCACGCCTTTCGTAAACTTTTTTATTGTAAATTCAAAAGGTTAGCTTAAAATGGAGCTTGTGATTTGTGCTAAATCATGTAACTCTTTGATTTTTAACGGTTTTTGTTTACGAAGGCGATTTTTAAATCTCTTTTATTATCAATAGGTTATATGGCCATCGGGAATTGCTGCAGGCCAATGCCTTCTTTGGGGCTTTTTTTTGAGCACTGCCGCGAAAATGACTGTCGTTTTGAACTTGCGTCAGCCAGATCCATGATTTCTGATATTTGATTTAGGGATGGACGTTCTGAAATTTTTCCCCAATGCA
>DAOURZ010000005.1 GCA_030627475.1 Deltaproteobacteria bacterium
GGATAATTCTACAAATATCTGTGTATGAAATGGTGGAAGGCAAGATATGCCGAATATAAATATTCTCCCAGAAAAATTAGATAAAGAAAGATCAGATAAAGAAAGATTAGATATCTTATCTGATCTGTTCCTGATTTTTTGTATAAGTGCTTTTCTCAGCCATGCCCTATGCTGATTTCCATTAGCGGATATGAGTTCACGCCACAGTTGTGCCTGCCAGTGATTTTCTTTTCCTTCTTCCCACCTGGAGATAATCTCCGGCCGAAACACAAGATACTGGTCAAAAGTCTCTGAAATCTTTTCAGACAACTGAAAAAGCTTTTGCTTGTTTTCATCATCGGTCAGATATTTTTTAATGCTTTCAAAACCAGGCCTGTCCCGATATCCCGACAAAATATTCATAATGCTGAAAGTCATAACGTCAGGATCAAACAGAGACTCCTCAGGTATATCAGGTATTAGTTTTTTAAAAATCTCATTTAACCAGGTATTCGGAAATGGAAAAAATATATTTGCACTAATACCGTTTTGTTTTGCCAATTCCATTAACAACCATCGCTCTATTCCTTTGCTTTGAATAACGACAATTTCACCCGAAAGCGGAGAAGACAAAGCATTGCCAACAGGGTTGCCTATTATCTCTGATAGTTGTCTAACCAGTATCTCAAGGCGGTTGCTGGTAAAAATATTTAATTCCGGCATAATATATTTGGTCGAATAATCGAATAGTTACATTTTTATAACATTTACCTGAGACATACATCTACGTCAATACGAAAGGTGGTATAATTGCAATTCTAATTATGAAGCATAACATCCCCTTAACCCCCTTGAAAGAAAAGGGCATTCACTTGTTTTTATTCTAACTTGCCTTAAAGCTCCTATTCAGGTATAGAAACTCACCTTAAACCTGATTTTACCGATTGAAAAACAAATATAATGCAAAAAAAATCACCTATAGCGGTAGTTGGAATGGCTGGTATTTTCCCTGGCGCTCCTAATATTGATATATTCTGGAACAACATTGTCAATAAAGTAGATTCATGCTGTGAGGTGCCTGAAGGAAGGTGGATTGTTAAGCCTGAGTTCATGTACAATCCTGAACCGGCGCCGGACAAGGTTTTCTCAAAACGCGCCTGTCTTATACATGATGATATATTAAAATCAATAAAATACGATTTAAAAGACATTGCCCAGGATATCAATAGAGATATCAATAAAAATATCAATCTTGACAAGAACATTCTAAACGCTCTTGATCCTCTTTTTCACCTGGTTCTTCATGCAGGCAAAAATGCGCTTTCAGACTGCAATACTTCAACAATCAATAAAGAACGTATTGGAACTGTTCTTGCTGCAATCGCACTCCCTACTGATTCTTCTTCTTTTATAACGAGAGAAATCCTGGGAAAATCATTTAAAGAAAAACTCTTCAAAAAAAGCAAGTTTTCCAATAGCAAACCATTTACCAGGGCACAATGTTTATCAAGCAGGGTAACCAGCCTTCCGGCTTCTATCCTGGCCAAAGGGTTAGGGCTCGGAGGCGGAAGCTATACTCTTGATGCTGCGTGCGCGTCATCTCTTTATGCAGTCAAGCTTGCCTGTGATGAGCTTCATGCGTTTCGCGCGGATGCCATGCTGGCTGGAGGGGTATCAAGGCCTGAATGTCTGTACACTCAAGTCGGCTTCAGCCAGCTTCGCGCACTTTCTCCTTCAGGAAGGTGTGCTCCGTTTGACGAAAAAGCAGATGGACTTGTGGTAGGAGAAGGTGCCGGCATACTTGTTTTAAAAAGGCTTGACGATGCTCTGAGAGATAATGACAATATTTATGGCTTGATACGCGGTATGGGTCTCTCAAACGACATGAGCGGTAATCTTCTTGCACCGGATACCGAAGGTCAGGTACGTGCCATGCGCAACGCTTATGTATCCGCGGGCTGGTCCCCATACGAAATTGATCTTATTGAATGTCATGGCGCGGGAACGCCTGTCGGAGATACTACTGAACTTCATAGCCTGAGAAATCTCTGGGGTGAAACCGGATGGTCGTATGAACAATGCTCAATAGGATCAGTCAAATCCATGATCGGCCATCTTTTAACCGGTGCCGGCGCAGCAGGAATGATAAAAACATTTCTTGCCTTGAAACATAAAGTTCTTCCTCCATCAATTAACTTTAATAAAGCATCGAAAAAAAGCCCCCTTAAAAACAGTCCGTTTCGTGTGCAGACAGAAGCCGAAGAGTGGATCGGAAAAAATGACAAAAGACCGCTTCGTGCCGCAGTCAGTGCATTTGGATTCGGAGGAATAAACGGTCATCTGCTCATAGAAGAATGGTGTCCGGATTCTGATAAAAAACACGTCACCGGTATAGAAACAGAAACCCTCCACCTTCAACCCAAAACCCAAAACTCTCCCATCGCCATTGTCGGTATGGATGCTGTTTTCGGGCAGTTAACATCGTTAAAAGATTTCAAGGAAACCATTTTTAAAGGTTCTTCAATAATCGGAAAAAGACCTGAAGACAGATGGAAAGGATGCGACGACATTGCCGGCAGACATCTTGATGGAACGCTTTTACATGGCGCTTTTATGGATAAGATTGCTTTGACCGCAGGAGAATTTCATATACCGCCGAATGAAATTCCCGATATACTTCCGCAACATCTGCTGATGCTTAAAGTTGCTTCAAACGCCATGAAAGATGCGGGTCTTGTGAATAAAGCGGATAGAACGGAACGTCCGAGAACAAGTGTTATCATAGGAATGGAATTTGATTTTGAAGCGACCAATTATCATCTGAGGTGGAACCTTTATAACCTTGTTCAAAAATGGATAAACGAATCGGAACTTAATCTTGATGAAAAAGAAACAAATTTATGGCTTGAATCTCTTAGAAACACATCGGGCCCGGCGCTGACAAACACACGGACACTCGGCGCTCTCGGAGGCATTATAGCAAGCCGGATTGCGAGAGAATTCCGTTGTGGAGGCCCAAGCTTTGCTGTTTCCTGTGAAGAAGCATCAGGACTTAAGGCGCTTGAAGCAGGAACAAGATCATTGCAGCAGAATGAAATTGATGCGGTACTTGTAGGTGCCATTGATCTTTCCGGCGATGTACGCAATATTATTACCACAAACAAATTAAGACCTTATTCAAAAAACAATGAAATTCATCCGTTCGACCGGTCGGCAGATGGAACTCTGCCCGGTGAAGGAGCGGCCGCGCTCGTATTGAAAAGGCTTGACAGTGCAATCAAGGACGGAGACAGAATTTATTCCGTAATAAAAGGTCTGGGATGCGCCACAGGTGATGGAATTGATACTGAATCTCCTTCAAAAAACGCTTATACCCTGTCACTCAAACGATCATTTCAGGATGCGGACATCTTGCCATCATCAATAAGTTATTTTGAAACTCACGGCAGCGGAGACCCGTCAGAAGATAATCTTGAAGCAGAAACGATAAATAATTTTTTTGCAGACCTGCCTGAGAATAAAAATGGTAATAAAAATGTCAGTTGCGCCATTGGATCTGTAAAAGCAAATATCGGGCACACAGGCGCTGCTTCAGGTCTTGCATCATTATTAAAAACCAGCCTGTGCCTTTACTATGAGATAATTCCTCCTCTCACTAACTTTATCATACCTGCGAATGACAGATGGCGGGACAGCATGTTTCATATGCCTGCTTTTCCTCAATACTGGCTGAGAGACAGAAAAGACGGTCCCAGAAGGGCATGTACAGCCTCATTAACTTCAGACGGAATTTGCATGCATGTTATTCTTGAAGGTTTTGAATATTCAGAGCAAAATTCAAAACAAGCAATAGTTGAAGCAGAAAGGCAGCGGCCTCTCGGCGACCGGGAATACGGCCTTTTTGTTATTGAAGGAAACAATAAAACCTCTCTGATAGAAGGTCTTGAAAGACTATCCGGTCACATTAAAAAATTTAATAAAGAGCACAAAGCTCCTGACTCCAAGATAGAAGCTGCTGCCCGAAGCTGGTATTTAAAAAACAAACCGGCACCTGAAAAAAAATATGCGATATCAATCGTTGTCGGCGATATTGTGCATCTTGAAAATCTGATTCATGATGCAAAAAATGCGGTTTCAGATGGTACTTCCAAAAGAATAAACGGCCTGAACGGCATAACTTATTCACCGCATCCTTTGGCCGGTCCTGGCAAAACAGCATTTGTCTTTCCCGGTTCAGGCAACCATTATATTGGAATGGGAAGAGGCATTGGTGTTCAATGGCCGGAAATTCTCCGTAAAATGGATGCAAAAACTCCGCAGCTCAGAACACAGCTTGTCCCGCAATTCTATGTGCCTCATAGAACATCGTGGATGCCGGGGTGGGAAAAAGATGCTTACAAAAAAATTATATCTGATCCTTTAAATATGATTTTCGGCCAGGTAGTACATGGGGGTGTAACTACTAATCTGATAATGAATTTCGGAATAAAACCATCTGCCGTTATCGGCTACAGCCTTGGTGAATCAGCAGGACTTTTTGCCCTGGGCGCATGGTCTGATCGCGGGGAAATGCTGAAAAGGATGCAGGCAACCGATCTTTTCACTACAGAACTCGCCGGCCCGTATAATGCCGCCCGGCAGGCATGGAATATCCCTTCTGATAAAGATATAAAATGGTGTGTTGCTGTAGTTAATCGTCCCGGTGATATAGTTATTAATGTTATAAATAAATTTTCCCATGCAAAACTCCTTATAATTAATACCCCTGATGAATGTGTGATCGGCGGTCAGAAAGATGATATTGAAGCAGCAATCAAAATGCTTGGATGTGAAGCGATTTTTCTTGACGGCATTGTCAGCGTCCACTGCGACGCAGCAGTTCCTGTTGCAGATGCATACAAAAGGCTTCACATCTTTCCCACAGCTCCTCCGGAAAACATAAAATTTTACAGTTGCGCTCTTGGACGTTCATATACTCTTACAAGCGACAGCGCCGCTTCCTCAATTCTTAAACAGGCAATTGACGGATTTGACTTCATTTCCACAATTAACCGGGCATATAAAGACGGTGTACGCATATTCCTTGAAATGGGACCTCATTCTTCATGTACCAGGATGATCAGCCGCATATTAGATAAAAAACCTCACATGGCTATCTCAGCCTGCGTCCGTGGTGAAGATAATTATGTCACGATTCTCAAATTTCTTGGTTCACTGATAACGGAACGTGTGCCCGTTGATTTAGGCAAAATTTATGCAACGGATTTATATGAAAAAATAATTAAAGAAACATCCCATGATAAGTCCAAAAAACAGTTTATTGTAACTATTGGCGGAAAAGCGTCCTCCCCTGCTCTACCAAAAAGAATCAGGGACGTGGAAACAAAACATACTCAAGCTCAGTTTAAAAATCAGGAAATACATCTTGAAAATCAGACAACACAGCTTGAAGATTCAAATAACGTCTTTCAATATAATGATCTTATCGAACATGTAGCGGAAAACATAACTGCTGTTTCAGAAGCCCACAAAACCTTTATAAATTTCTCAAATGAGTTAAATAGAGGCATTGAAAAAACATTCGCCGCACAAACCCGGCTTCTTGAAACCATAACGGCAGGAAAAAGGATAAAAGAATCCGGACAAGACATAGAGATAGGAGACTTCTTTAAAGATCAAACAATTTCTTCGCAACAACCTGCCTTATCACGCAATATGTGCATGGAGTTTGCGGTTGGATCGGTCTCAAATGTTCTTGGTCCTGAGTTTGCAGTAATAGATGGTTATAAAGTGCGGGTACGCCTTCCTGATGAGCCACTCATGCTTGTTGACAGGATAATTTCCTTAAAAGGCAAAAAAAGTTCACTTGGTCATGGTCGCATAGTAACAGAACATGATGTCCTGCCTGGAGCGTGGTATCTTGATGGTGGTCATGCACCTGTATGCATATCCGTTGAAGCGGGACAGGCCGACCTGTTCCTCTGCTCATATCTTGGTATTGACTTTGCGGTAAAAGGAGAAAGGGCATACAGGCTTCTTGATGCAGTTGTAAAGTTTCACAGCGGACTCCCCTGTCCCGGCGATGTCATAAGATATGAAATTGAAATTGAAAAATTTGTACGACAGGGCGATACTTATCTTTTCTTTTTCAGTTTTGAAGGCTTTATCAACAACAAACACCTTATAAGCATGACTGATGGATGCGCGGGATTTTTTACTGAAGAAGAGGTTGAAAATTCAGGCGGCATAATTTTAACAAAAGAAGATATAGAGCCTGTACAGGGTAAAAAGCCCTCTGACTGGAATGAACTTGTCCGGGTTGATGTCGAAAATTACAATGATGATAAACTTGAGGCACTAAGAGCAGGAGACCTTGAAAAATGTTTTGGCACCCTTTTTAACGGTATCAAAATTGCTGATTCGCTGAAACTCCCCGGTGGTCGGATGAAACTGATCGACAGGATACTGAATCTTGACCCAAAAGGCGGCCGTTATGGAATGGGTTTGATCCGGGCCGAGGCGGATATACATCCTGATGACTGGTTTCTTACCTGTCATTTCAAGGATGACATGGTTATGCCCGGAACTCTCATGTATGAATGCTGTGCTCACACGCTTAGAGTATTTAGCCAGCGCATGGGATGGATAACCGACAAGCCCGGTGTGTACTATGAACCGGTTGTCGGGGTTGAAAGCATGTTAAAGTGCAGAGGCCCGGTAACTCCTGATACAAAACATGTTATTTATGAAGTAGAAATAAAGGAAATCGGTTATAATCCTGAGCCCTTTATAATCGCAGATGCACACATGTTTGGTGATGAACGACGAATTGTCATGTTCAAAAACATGTCACTGAAAATATCAGGAATAACTCGTGAAGAGATTGAATTGGTCCGAAAGAAAAAAACCGTCTTTGACTATGACAGTATTCTGGCATTTTCAACAGGCAAACCTTCGGAGGCATTTGGCGAGCCATATAAAGTTTTTGATGAACAAAGAATTATCGCCAGGCTTCCAGGGCCGCCCTATCTCTTTATAGATAAAATAACTGATATTGAGCCGGAACAATGGGCGCTGAAACCTGACGGATGGATCGAAGCAGAATACAAAGTGCCGCAGGATGAGTGGTATTTTAAAGCAAATCGTATGCCTGCCATGCCCTTCTGCATACTGCTTGAAATAGCCCTGCAACCCTGCGGATGGCTTGCAGCATATGTGGGCTCTGCACTGAAAAGTAAAACAGACCTGAAATTCAGGAACCTTGGAGGAACTGCTGTCTTGCATCATCAGGTTCTGCCTGATTCAAAGACACTTAGAATGCGCACCCGCATGACCAAAGTTGCTGAAGCAGGAGATATGATAATAGAAGACTTTGATATACAAATCCTGCAATCTGACAAATTAATATATGAAGGAAATACTAATTTTGGATTTTTTACAAAGAAAGCGCTGGCACAACAGGTCGGCATAATTGATGCTTCCGAAAGAGCATACAAGCCTGATGCAAACGAGCTTAAAAAATCGGTTTCACATGTGTTTGCCGACATTCCTCCTCTAACTCCTTATGATCCGGAAACCGCTGCCGCGTCTTCTCTATCGGAGCCTTTTCTAACAATGCCGTCAAAAGCATTGCTTCTGATTGACGAAATTGAAACCTATATTCGTGATGGCGGAACCAAAGGTCTGGGATTCATTCGAGGAATAAAAAGGGTTGATCCAAATGAATGGTTTTTCAAAGCGCACTTTTATCAGGATCCTGTATGTCCAGGCTCACTCGGCATAGAATCTTTTATTCAGCTCATAAAATTTATGGCAATAGACCGCTGGAGCAATCTCACAAAAACTCACACTTTTGAAATTACAACAAATAAACCGCACAAATGGATTTATAGAGGCCAGGTTGTTCCGGAAAACAAAAAAATAGAGATTGAAGCAATGGTAACAAAAATAGATAATAAACCGATTCCAACTATACAGGCAGATGGATTCCTGAAAGTTGACGGACTATATATTTATGAAATGAAAGACTTTGGGATTAGGCTTATTCGTAGAAATTAACGCAATAATTGGTAGTTCCTGCAAAGCCAGTGCAGGTTTGGGAATGCTGCAGGGTAAACACAGCCGGACGGAATGCATCGGCGCTTAAAATGTGAAGTTATTTCGTTCACGGTTCTAATGTAATTTCCTCATTTGAGATTTCATCTTTCGCCTTCAACGCTTCATCATATATTTTATTTTTAGGAAGATTATATTTTTTTGCTATCTCTTTTACAAGTTCGGAAAGCCTGGTTCCTGTTATTTTCAGCCCGTTTTTTATTTCGCTTCTTGCAAATTCCATAGAAACATCTTTATTTTCTTCATACCCGGCTATAAGGAGAGTGCACTCGCCTTTCACAGCAGAACGTTCCTTTATACGGCTAAAAATTTCAGATAAACTCCCCCTTATAAATTCTTCATAAAGTTTGGTCATTTCACGGGATAAAACACCATATCTATCGCCCATAACATCTATGAGTTCTTTTAAAAGCATTAAAATACGCTTTGGAGATTCATAGAATATTATTGTTCTTTGCTCGTTGGCAAGTTCTTTTAATTGTTTAAAGCGCTTATTCTTTGTTTTTGAGAGAAATCCGATAAAAACAAAGGAATCGGTTGGCAGGCCTGCTGCGCTTAAAGCCGTAATGGCAGCAGATGCACCAGGAATAGGTACGACCTTGATATTGTTTGCGATGGCCGACTTGATTAAACGATATCCCGGATCAGCCACAGAAGGTGTGCCGGCATTTGATACAAGGGCAACAGACAATCCTTTTGTAAGCTTTTTAATGAGATCCGGTGTTCGTTTTTTTTCATTATGCTCATGACAGGAAACAAGATTGCCTTTAATGTTGTGATGCAATAGAAATCGGCCGGTATGCCTTGTATCTTCTGCTGCAATAATATCTGCCTGTTTAAGTATATTTAGAGCCCTTATGCTTATATCATCCCTGTTTCCTATGGGAGTTGCAACTATATAAAGGTTGCCTTTATATTTTTGCTCCGAATCATTTATAGGCGAGTTCAAAGGCATTTTTTACTATTTCTATATTTGGCTTGTCCTTTGCTAAACTGATGGCTACCACATCAAATCTTGCTTTTACATTACTCTGCTTTGTGGATTTCATATACAACAAAGCCACCATTGAAATTTTTCTCTGTTTTTTGGAGGTTACTGCGTATTTTGGATTTCCGAAGCGGTCTGACCTTCTTGCCTTAACCTCAACAAAAACAAGTGTATCTTTATCTTTTGCAATAATATCAATTTCACCCAGTTTTGTTCGGTAATTCTGTTCCAGAATCTTGTAACCATGTTTTTTCAGATGGGTAGTTGCGATTGATTCACTTTTTTTCCCAAAATCCTGCTGTTTGCTTAGCATGTTAGTGTCCGGTATTCTTTGACTCCCCTGAAACTGCGTCTGTGAATCGGGCAGCATCCGAATGTTCTGATGGCCTCTTTATGTGCCTTGGTTGGATATCCCTTGTGTCTTGAAAATCCGAATTGAGGATAATCCTGATGATACCTTTCCATAAGCCTGTCCCTCGTTACTTTTGCAATAATGGATGCAGCGGCAATGGATATGCTCAGGCTATCTCCTCGAATAACGGTTTCCTGTGTCAGGTAATCTATCGGTATCCGGAATTTGCCGTCTATTAGAAGATAATCAGGTTGAGGTCTGAGATTTTTAACAGCTATAGCCATAGACAGGAGTGATGCATTAAGAATGTTGATTCTATCAATTTCGATATTATCAATTATTCCTATACCTATTGAAACAGCATGGTCGTAAAGTTTTTCATATAAGTAAGATCTTTTTTTATGTGTTAATTTCTTTGAATCGGTAATCTCGGAATCATGAAAGGAGTTGGGCAGAATAATGGCTGCAGAAACAACGGGGCCGGCCAATGGTCCTCGGCCTGCCTCATCAATGCCTGCAATATATGAAAAGCCTTTTTTACCAGCTTTTGATTCAAACAACCACAAGTCTTGTTCCAAAAAATTAATCCTAATTAGTGCCTGAACAAAAACCACGTTCAAACACGATTTTGGGTTTTAAATTTTCTAGTTATTCGTTCGGGCACTAACTAAACCCTGAACCCTTAAACCCTGCATTTCTATCTGAAACGGCGTTCTTTTATTCTGGCGGCTTTGCCTTTGAGTTTACGCAGATAATAAATTTTTGATTGCCGTACCCGTCCTCTGGAAACAACCTCAATTTTATCTATTATTGGAGAGTGGAGAGGGAAAATACGTTCAACTCCAATACCATAAGATACCTTGCGAACGGTAAATGTGGCATTTGTCAAACCTTTGCGTTTGCTTATTACAACACCTTTAAAAGCCTGAATACGCGCCTTTTCACCTTCTTTTATTTTTACATTAACTGTAACGGTATCGCCTGCAACGAAATCAGGTAAATCAAGCCGCATCATTTCTTTTTCTAATTGATCTATTATTTGCATAATATCATTTCCCTTTATTCGGATTTTTAGTTGCCCACCAGTCTATCCATTATAATGGCTGCTGCACATCGGACCGAGAGGTGGTTGTAAATTGAATCTCCCATTACCGGTTCAAGAAGATAATCAGCTTCGGCAATGAAGTCTTCTGAAAGCCCCCAGGCAGTTCCAAAAACCAGAATATATGGTTTGCCGTCTTTAAGTTTGTTGCGAAGCTTGCTGAAGCTTGTGCTTCCGTTTTTTTGTTTTGCGCAAGTAACAACCGTTCTGGGGCAGTCTTCGCCTATGTTCTTGAGATGGTCTATTATTTCAGTTAAAGAATCTTTTAAGCTTATCAGCTCTAAAGCTTCTTGTCTTTTTGGATTATATCTTGCACCTGTTCCATCAGTCCAGTGCGATACAAGTTTTTTAACAAGTTCTTTTTGCTCTTTTAATGGTGTAACAATAAAGAATTGTCTTATCCCATAAGTTTTTGCCGCTCTTGCTATATCATGCAGGTCAAGGTTTGTTACGGCAGATGTAATTATTTCTCCGTTCTTATTGAGAACCGGATAATGCATTAGTGCTACGTAAAGGTTGGGAGTGTATAATTTTTTCAATATCCAGGCACCACTTTTTAAGAATTTCTATTTCCTGCTCAGTTAACAGTCTGTTTTTTAAGAGATCTTTTCTTTTCAGAAAAGTGCGGATTAGCGATGTTTCCAGCTTCCATTCTTCAATTTTTTTGTGGTTACCGGAAAGAAGAACTTCCGGCACGTTTTTGTCTTCAAAAGTTCCTGGCCTTGTATATTGAGCATGCTCTAAAAGATCATCCGAAAATGAATCTTTTTCAGCAGAATCCACCCCACCCAGTACACCGGGGATTAGCCTGGCTACAGCATCTATCAGTACCATTGATGCCAGCTCGCCTCCGGTAAGGACATAATCGCCTATCGAAATTTCATCGTCTATGAAATCCTGGCAAATACGTTCATCTATTCCCTCGTAACGACCGCACACCAGAATAAGCCCATCATATAATGCAAACTGTTGAGCAACTTTTTGATTAAAAACTCTGCCCTGAGGCGTGAGATGAATCGTTATAGAATCAGGAGATTTTTTTTTGGCCGATCGAATAGCACCGGCAAGTGGTTCCGGTTTCATAACCATTCCGCAACCACCGCCATATGGACGGTCATCAGTGACTTGATGCCTGCCTTCTGCAAAATCTCTGATATTTATGGTAGAAACGGATATTTTATTCCGTTCTATAGCTCTTTTTATAATGCCGTGCGCCCGGAAAAGCTGAAACATTTCAGGAAAAATAGTCAGAACAGTGAAATTCATTTATTCATAAACCATTGGGTAAATCCACCGTCATTGTTTTCTGATTAAAATCCATTGATAAAACCACTGATTCAATTCCTGGAATCAAAATTTCTTCATCTCCGTCTTTTACAACAAAAACATCATTGCTGCCTGTTTGAATTATTGATTCAATGCTTCCGATGTACTTGTTATCTATTGTAAAAACAGAAAGACCTATAAGATCAAACCAGTAATGGCTTCCGTCTTCCGGTTCTGCAAGATCCGCTTTGCTTATAAAAAGCTCGGAACCGATTAATGCCTCTGCCTGAGATATGGTACTAATACCTTTCATCGACAATAAAATAGTTTTCTTGAGGGGTTTGACCCAGTTAATCTCATGGATCTTTTCAAAGCCTCTTGTATTTCTTATGAGAATTAAACTGTCTGGTTTAAAGACAGAGAAAGATTCAGCATGGGAATAGACCCTGAAAGTTCCTTTTAGACCATGCGTTCCAACTATTTTTGCAATAAGAAGATAACTATTATCTTCCACTTATTCTATAATCTCTAAAACCGAGCGTTTTTTTATCTTGGCGGAAGCAGCGCTTAATATAGTTCTCATTGCCCGCGCCGTTCGGCCTTGTTTCCCAATTACCTTTCCTAAATCATCCTTTGCTACTTTAAGTTCAAGTACTGAAGTCTGGTTTCCCTCTACCTCTGAAACAGATACTTGTTCCGGATGATCTACCAGCGCCTGTGCAATATACTTAATCAGATCTTTCATGGCTCCATCTCCTTTATTACTATTGAGATTCAGGGTAAATAATTGAAAAAAGGTCAAGTGATTGACTACTCGACTATATTATAGACATTGAGAACGTGGACAAAATAACTTTCAAAACTATGCGCCTGCCTGGGAAAGTTATTTCGTCTACGTTCTTTAGGGTCTTTGTGCCTGAACAATTACAAAAAAATTAAGCTGGATTTGCGAACAAACCTTCTTTTTTTAAAAGGCTTTTTATTGTATTTGTAGGAATAGCCCCTTCATTCATCCAGTACTTGATTCGTTCTTCCTTCAGCGAAACTTCAACCGGGTCTTTTAAAGGATTATAAGTCCCCAGAGCTTCAAGATATTTTCCATCTCTTGGGCTTTCAACGTCAGCCACAACAATTCTATAAAATGGTCGTTTCTTTGAGCCATGTCTGGCCAATCTAATTTTAACCGCCATATTTTTTAACTCCTTAGAAAGGCAGCATACCTTTCCTTAATCCGCTCATGCCGCCCTTATTGATTTTTTTCATCATTTTCATTATTTGAGTATAATTTTTCAGAAGCTTGTTGATATCCTGAATACGTGTACCACTGCCTCTTGCTATTCTTTTCCTGCGTTTTCCATTTATTATAGTATGCTGCCGACGTTCCTGAGGCGTCATTGAATTAATTATTGCTTCGATCCGGACAAATTCTTTTCCATCTACTTCAAGATTTTTAAACTGTTTGTTTTTACTAATACCTGGTATCATGCCTAATATATCTTTTATTGAACCCATCTTGCGTATCTGAACCATCTGATCCCGAAAATCATCTAATGTAAACTCATTTTTTTTTAATTTTTTTTCAAGTTCGGCAGTCTTTTTTTCATCAACCATAGACTGGGCCTTTTCAATAATAGTAAGAACATCTCCCATTCCCAGTATTCTTGAGGACATCCTGTCCGGATGAAAAGGTTCCAGTTCACTAAGTTTTTCACCAACACCAATAAATTTTATTGGTTTATTGGTTATTGATTTGATAGAAATTGCTGCACCGCCACGTGCATCACCATCCATCTTGGTGAGAACAATACCACCAAGATCCAGGGTACTATCAAATGCTTTTGCTATATTTACAGCATCCTGACCTGTCATGGCATCAGCAACAAGAAGAATATCAGACGGCTCAACTGCATCCTTAATGTTACAGAGTTCGGCCATCAGATTTTCATCAATGTGCAGACGTCCCGCAGTATCAAGAAGAAGGATATCGCATCCCTCTTGCTGCGCTGCAATCCTGGCATTCCGGCATATCTGCACCGGATCCATTTCTACAGTGGAAGGATACACAGGAACAGATAGTTGTCCGCCAAGTTTTTTGAGCTGATCAATGGCAGCAGGACGATAAACATCTGCCGGTACAAGGTAAGGTTTTTTACCTTTTTTTCTTAAAAAAACAGCGAGTTTTCCTGCCGTAGTTGTTTTGCCGGATCCTTGCAAACCAACCAGCATAATAGATACAGGCTTTGAACCCGAAAGATTCAAATCTTCATGCCGGGTTCCCATAATTTCGGTTAATTCATCATTGACAATTTTGACAACCTGCTGACCGGGTGTAAGGCTGGCCATAACTTCTTGCCCTAAAGATCTTTCCTTAATATCGGCAATAAGTTTTTTTACAACTTTATAGTGGACATCGGCTTCAAGAAGAGCTATTCGAACTTCTTTCAGACCTTCGGCTATATTTTTTTCACTTAACTTGCCGTGCCCTTTTAGTTTTTTAAATACTGAATCAAGCTTATTGGTCAGATTGTCAAACATAATACACCTAACAATTTAGGAACATGAACGAAATAATTTTCCCAACTATGAGCATCACAGCTTCAGGCCGCTTTTGCCCAATTTAAAAGCAAGCCTCAAATCACAAACATATTGAAATAGCTCGCTATTCCATCAACTTTTGTGATCTGGACCTATATTTGAGATTTGGACAAATTCGACCCAAATCTGTGCGCCTGCATAGGGAAGTTAATTCGTCCACGTTCCTTATATTATCATCAAGGCTCTAAAAGAGTTGAAATTAATATCTATCAAGTGTTATGTCAAGCAAAAATAATCCTGTAAAAAATATAAAAAATGACAACTTCAACAAATAAAACAGATATTAAAGAGTTAAGCAAAGAACAACTGTCTTCATGGTTTAAAGATCGTGGCGTAGAGAATTATCGCTCAGAACAGGTCTTTAAATGGATTTACAATCGCCAGGCAGACACATTTGATATAATGACAAATCTTGGCAAAGAAATCAGAAAACTTCTTTCTCTTAATTTTACCATTAACCGACTGGATAGAATCCATATTGAAAAATCGCTGGATGGTTCCGAAAAGTACCTTTTCAGACTTGAAGATGGAAATCATATTGAGACTGTACTGATTCCGGAAAAGAATCATTCTACACTTTGCATATCAAGTCAGGTGGGTTGTGCGCAGGGTTGCAGATTCTGTCTTACGGCACAAAGCGGTTTTGTGCGCAATTTGTCGAAAAGTGAAATAGTAGCCCAGGTACGTGACACCTTGAAAAATAACATGTGTTCAAAACGTATTACAAATATTGTTTTTATGGGAATGGGGGAACCGCTGGCAAATTTTAAAAATGTCGTCGGATCAATTGCCACCATTACGGATGCTGATTCAGGACTCGGATTTTCGAGCCGCAAAGTTACACTTTCTACAGCAGGTCTTGTCTCAAAACTTTCTGCTTTCGGGAATGAAACAAAAGTTAACCTTGCAGTATCATTAAACGCAACAGATAATGAGATGCGCAACTTCCTTATGCCTGTAAATCAAAAGTTTCCGATGGAAAAGCTGCTTGATGCATGTCGCAGATATAATTTAGGAGCCAGACGCAGAATTACATTCGAGTATATTCTTATAAAGGGAATAAATGATTCTTCTGAGAATGCAAATCAGCTTGCGGAGCTGCTCAGGCAGATACCCTCAAAAATTAATCTTATACCCTTTAATGAACATGAGGGCAGTGATTTTATACGACCGGAAGAATCAGCAATAAACAGCTTCAGGGAAATTCTGGTCAGACAAAATTATACTACTATAGTCCGCCGCAGCAAGGGCCGGGATATATCGGCAGCATGCGGCCAGCTTCGCGCAAAAGTAAAAAATTAGAGGAACAGTTGTTCGGTTTCCAGGTGATCGAAGCGGCTATCAACTTAAAGCGGGATAATTTGTAGGGTGGCAGAGCCCACCGCTACTGTAACGCCTTGAGATTACAAGGTGTCCTTACGATATTTTCCGACTTCATCGCTCTCTAATCGTGAACGGTGACTGAATTAGATCAAGAGTTCTTTGATTTCTGCCGGCAATATTCCTGTTACTTTTATTGTGTCAGTTCGGCATAAACTAACAACGCTAACATCAATCCGTGTATTATCCGGCGCTTTGCTGTAACCGGCGCAAATCGCTGCGGCCTTTATGATAATATCTTTACTTGCTTTGTGCGGTACTATAACTATTGGGCTCGGAAAATCTTTTACTTTTATGATTATATCCTCTGATGAGTTGTGATATTTTATTATGTTTTCGTTGTCTTGTTTGGTACGTCCTATAATTAATTTTGTATTATTGTTTAAACGAATATGCCTGCCATATTTCAACAGGTGCAGTTCTTTTTCAGTGTAAGTATTTTGGTGGATGAAAAGATCCTTAAGACGGGCGGAATATCCTTTATCTGTGAGAAGACATCCGCCTGCCGGATTAGGATATTCTGTAATACCGAATTTTTCAGCAAGTTTCATCTGGGGTTTGCGTGACCTCCCGGAAATATCAAGCAGCAAATCTCTGTTTACGAGACCATCTTTTTCAGGAATGGTTAAAGGCAGTCTCCTGGCACTCAAAGGCCGAAGTATATAGCCGTCAATATCCGAATGTTTCTCAATGTAACGGAGAGATGATTTGGTCTGAGACATGGGACGCTGGCCAAGCACTTCACCGCTGAAAAGAAAATCAAAGCCTTTCTTTTTCATTATTGTGCTTGCAAGCCTGAACATCATAGCATGGCAGTCCATGCAGGGATTCATATGCTTTCCGTATCCGCATTGGGGATTTTTCAGCATTTCAAGATAGATCTGAGTGATATTTTTTATCATTATAGGTATGTTTGTTTTGTATGCAGCCTGTTGTGCTTTTGCTGATGAGAAAAAAGGTGTTTCAAAAGATATCCATTCAACCTCTATACCCTGATCACGCAAAATCAGCGCTGCCAGAATGCTGTCTAAACCTCCGGAGCTTAAACCCAGTGCCCGAATTTTTTTTAAAGATGATACCATGGTATAAACCCGTAACAGGATAAAACAATTGTGAATATTAAAACGCTTTCCGATAAGATCCGTAAAATATTAAGAATGACCTTTCCAAATGTCAAGACACAACTTAATCACATAAACTCCTTTGAGCTTCTTGTGGCAACAATGCTATCTGCTCAGTGTACAGATAAACAGGTTAATTCAGTAACAAAAAAATTATTTAAGAACCTGAAAACTCCTTATGATTTTGCCAATGCCTCCAATAAAACAATTGAGGAACTGATCCGTCCGACCGGTTTTTTCCGAAACAAGGCAAAAAATATTAAAAACAGCTCAAAGGTGTTGATTGAAAAACACAAAGACAATGTCCCTGACTCATTGGATGAATTGATAAAGCTGCCAGGGGTAGGACGCAAAACAGCTAATGTTGTATTGGGTGCTGCTTTTGGAATTCCGGGAATAGCAGTAGATACTCATGTGTCAAGGATTTCAAGAAGACTTGGTCTGACGGAAAACAAAGATCCTGTTAAAATAGAGTTTGATCTTATGAAAATAATTCCCAAAAAGGAATGGAGCGACTTTTCATTACAACTTATTTATTTTGGACGAACTATTTGCAAAGCAAGAAAGCCGGGCTGTAATGTTTGTCCATTAACTGAACTGTGTAAGGAACGCGGACGAATTATTAATAAGGAAAAAACTATGGCAAAAAAATAAATTTGAAAACTGGATTTGCTTTTGAGCGAAATTGCAGAGAGGTTTTGTACGATTGCCCTGAAAATGAATGGTTTAATTTCCTTAAGCTTGACCTATGATAGCTGGTTTTGTATATTACTAAACTATTTTGCGAAAAGCTTTATGGAATTTAACTCAGAAAATCTGCGTAAATCTGTGGATTAAAATTGAAAACAATAAGTATTAACACATCAAATATCATTCTATCTATTTCAAGCGGCTTTCTTTTAACCTGCTCTTTCCCGAAAATCGGACTTGACTGGCTTGTATGGTTTGCTCTTGTACCATTGCTGATTTCTTTAAAAAACAGTTCGTTAACAAATAGTTTTCGACTTGGTTTTTTTGCAGGACTTGCACATTATATTACCCTTTTATACTGGCTTTCCCATACAATGCAAACCTATGGTCATCTTCCTGTTTATCTATGCATATCCGTTCTTTTCCTGTTAGCATCTTATTTATCTCTTTATCTCGCTTTTTTTTCAATTATTGTTAAAAAACTATGTACAAAACCTGCGAACTGTCTTTTTATAATTCCTTGTTTATGGGTTTCTCTGGAATATATTCGCAATTATCTTTTCTCGGGATTTCCTTGGGGGCTGCTTGGATACTCCCAATTTAACAGATTGCATCTTATACAGATATCGGATATATTTGGAATATATGGAGTATCTTTTCTGATTGCTCTCGCTAATGCGACAATTTTTCTAATATTACTTTATATCACGAAAAGCAAATGGAAAGAGGTGAGGGTTACAAAACGTCTTGCCGGAGGGTCGATATCTGTTTTTGTCTTGATTATATGTATTGTTTTCATTTATGGAAAATGGCGAATTGAATCAATTGACAACCTTATTTCTGCTTCAAAGTCTTTAAAAATTACACTTGTTCAGGGAAATATCGAACAATCAATAAAGTGGGACCCCGCATTTCAAACAGCAACCACAGAAAAATACGTCAAGTTATCGCTTTCAGCCAAAAAAGAAAAATCTGATCTCGTGGTCTGGCCTGAGACGGCAACGCCCTTTTATTTTTTATACGACAGACCGTTGTCAAAAAAAGTTCAAGAAGGAATTCATGATACAAACACAAATTTTCTGATAGGCAGTCCTTCTTTTGTCCGCAGGAAAAACACAATAGAATATTACAACAGCGCCTACCTGATAAGCCCTGATGGAAGGGTATGCGGGAAATATGACAAGGCACACCTTGTTCCATTTGGAGAATATGTTCCTTTTAAAAAATGGCTGCCGTTTATTGGTAAAATGGTTGAAGCTGTTGGAGATTTCAGCACCGGACAAAAAGGAAAAACTATCAAGTGTAATGATTACAACCTGGGATTACTGATTTGTTATGAAATTATTTTTCCGGAGCTTTCCAGAACCATGGCAAAAAACGGCGCTGCATTACTTGTCAACATTACCAATGATGCATGGTATGGCAGAACGAGTGCTCCTTATCAGCACTTTTCCATGGCGATATTCAGAGCAATAGAAAACAGACGATCTCTAATAAGGGCGGCAAATACAGGTATAAGTGGATTCATAGATCCTGTCGGAAGGATTATAGCTTCGACCCCACTTTTTCAGGAAAAAGTCATAACCCGATCCGTTCCAATAATATATAAGACATCCATCTATAGCGGCTCTGGTGATCTTTTCGCCATTGCATGCCTGGTTGCAATGCTTATATTGTTGATATTGTATAAAGGTGAAGGCAATTTAGATAAAAAAACATTAGGAATGTGGACGAAATAACTTCCGCAAGCAGGCGCATAGATTTGTGTCAGGGTTGTTCGATCTTCCCGATTTAAAATAGGCACAAAAGTTGAAGGGATAGCGAGCTATTTCA
>DAOURZ010000052.1 GCA_030627475.1 Deltaproteobacteria bacterium
ATAGCTTATACATCTTATTTAAAGGGAAAGCCTGATCTTTATATAAAACATCTAAAAGATAAACATGGTGCTGTAGTAGCCAAAAAAGGGTTGAATATTACGCCGGCATGGGTGCCAGATAAATTTTCTCTTGCTGCTGCTCTTTCATTTTCCGGTAATTCAGAAATTTATCTGTTGACCGGAAGAGGGAAAATTATTAAGAAATTAACAAATAACTGGGGAATTGATGTTTCTCCAACGTTTTCACCGGATGGCAGCAAAATGGCATTTGTCTCCAACAGATCGGGGACTCCCCAAATTTATAAGATGGATTTAGATTCCGGGCAGGTAAATAGGTTGACGTTTCAAGGAAGATACAATACATGCCCGAGCTGGTCTCCCAAAAGTGATAAAATAGCATATTCAGGCATAAAAAATGGAGAAATCAATATTTACACAATAGATATTGAAGGAGAAGGCCCGGCATTACAATTAACACACAACACAGGCAATAATGAGTCTCCCACATGGTCACCGGATGGAAGTCTCATTGCGTTTAGTTCAACTCGTGAAGGACATTCGAGAATCTATGTTATGACTGCTTATGGAACTGACCAGAGACGTTTGCTTGCCTTGCCCGGTGACCAGACAGATCCTGAATGGTCTCCATAAGTCAGGCATTAGGAACGTGAACGAAATAACTTCCCCAACTCTATGTACCTACTTGGTGAAGTTATTTCGTCCACGTTCCTTAATAAAAAGTTTATTAATTTCTAAAGGAGGAAAAAAATGAAAAAAAAATTATGGTTATGTTTGTCTCTTTTATTAGTAATTCCAGGATTGCTGATCGTTCCTTCTTGTGCAAAGAAGGTAGTTCAGGTTGATCTTACCGCTCAAACCCAGGAAGACGAAGCGGCAAAACTGGCTGCTGAAAAAGCAAAGCAGGAAGAAATTGCAAGGCAAAACCTTGCAAGACAACAAGAGACTGCAAAACAACAGGCTTTAGCTGCAAAACGTCGTCAAGAGGAAGCTGCAAAACGTAAAATAATTGCAGCAAGAAACTTATTTATGAATGAAAATATTTACTTTGATTTTGACAAGTCTGATCTTAAGCCTGAAGCTCAGGAAGTTTTAAAAAGAAAAGCTGAATGGCTGAGAAATAATCCCGGCGAATCAATTATTGTCGAGGGCCATTGTGATGAACGCGGAACAAACGAATATAACCTTGCCCTTGGTGACAGACGTGCTCAAAGCGCAAAGAGCTTCCTTGTTGATCTCGGCATTGCAGAATCACGCTTAACAAGAATCAGCTATGGCGAAGAACGTCCTGCTGATCCACGGCACAATAAAGAAGCATGGGCACAAAACAGGCGCAACCATTTTGTTCTAAAGTAGTTGATAGTATGTTTGAACAAAAAAAGCCTAAAGTTGTGGTACACCTTCGGTGCGAACTGTTAAGGAATCCGTCTCGTAGGGACATTTGATAATAGCCTGACAATTTATTGCCAGGTTTGATGTATAAACAAAAAGCATTAAGTCCCATAGGGACGACAGAATTCTGTGCCGCTGATGTTTTGACTACCTCTCAATGGCAAGTTACCTTTTCTGTCGTCCTTACAGGACCTTTGGATTTGTGTTTTTATCCCTGCAATGAAATTGCAGGACTATTTTCGGATATCCTAACAGGACAAAACAATGTTTCTCACAGTTTCTCACAACTCATTGATAAAATTGACCTCAAAATGGAAATTCCTATACTATTCAATTATCATCTTCTGAAAAGGGGCTTTATCTCTGCAATGAAATATTTTGCTTTATTCTTATTAGTATTTCTAAATGTTTTGTGTGGATGTTCCACGCGTGGCGATATCGTTATGCTTGAGAATCGAATGTCTTTGATTGACCAACGCATTGCAACATCGGAAGAATATAATAAAAGGCTGGAAGCCAGGATAGAAGCCAGGCTGGAAGAATTCATTAACCTGCTGGAAAAAAAGGAACAAACACTTAGAAATAAATCTGCCAAACTGCATGCAATGCAGAATCAGTTGAAAGCTGAAATGCGATCAATAATCGGAAGAATTGACGAAACTGATTATTTGGTAAAGCAAAAATTATCCGGGTTAGATAAAATAACCGAAAATTGGTTTAAAAAGATAGAAGACTCTGCCGGTTTAAATAACGATCGCATAACACGTTTAGAGCAGTATCTTGATTTTGAATCAGATAAAAATGATCTAAAAATACAATCAAAGACCCAAACCAAAAAAAAACTTTCAGAAAATGAATTATACGCAGTATCCAAACAGGCATTTGATGCAGGAGATTTTGAAACTGCCCGCAATGGTTTTAAAACTTTAATAAATAAATTTCCAAATTCGGCACATGCGGATAATGCCCAGTTTTGGATAGGTGAAACTTATTATAGTGAAAAGTGGTATGAAAAAGCCATACTTGAATATCAGAAAGTTATAGAAAAATATCCAAAAGGGAATAAACTGCCGGCTTCTCTTCTAAAGCAGGGATTTGCGTTCTTTAATCTTGGAGATAAAGCAAATGCTCGCATTATATTGAAGGGGCTTGTAAAAAAATACTCCAAATCCAATGAAGCTAAAATAGCGACAAAAAAATTAAAGAAACTATAGGCTTAGCCGTTTACCGTTACTATCCAGCATGATAAAAATTATTGGTATAGATCCAGGCCTGGCTGCAACCGGCATTGGTATTGTAAGAGGAACTGGATTTAAGGTTGATGGCTTTTCATATGGCTGCATTAATACTTCGAAAGATATGTCCTTGCCGGCCCGTCTTGATCAAATCTTTTCTAAGCTTATCCTGATTTTAAAAGATGAAAAACCTGATTTAATGGTTTTGGAAGATGTTTTTTCTCTGGAAAAATATCCAAAATCCGGGATTATACTGGGAAAGGTTTCAGGTATTATTCTTCTTGCCGGATGCAGGACTGACGTGCCTTCAATTGAAATTCCGGTTCGTGAAGCAAAACAGGTTTTAACTGGAAACGGAAGTGCAACTAAAACTCAGCTTGAAAAAACTGTAAGAAATATAGTTAACTTAACAACTCCTATTAGACCTTACCATGCGTCCGATGCTCTGAGTCTGTCGCTTATAGGCCTGTTTCGTTACAAAAAATGTGTCGGATAAATTCAGGAGCATCTGTGATAAGTTATATTGAGGGGAAACTATTAAAAAAAGAAAAAGAGCGGATAATTATTCTTGCTAATCAGATAGGATATGAAATTTTGCTGCCTGCAATCGTAATGGATACTCTTAAAACAAAGGCAACAGGAGAAGAAATATCTTTTCATATTTACTATCACCAGGCTGAACGCCAGCCAAAACCTGTTTTAATCGGTTTTAATCTGGAAATTGAAAAAGAATTTTTTCAGCATTTTATTTCTGTTGAAGATATAGGCCCAATTAAAGCGGTCAAAGCGCTTAATATACCCATTCATGAAATAGCGAGCGCCATTGAGTCAAAAGATGCGAATAAACTTAAACAATTAAAAGGCATTGGGGCAAGAACCGCTGAAAAAATTATTGCCACACTTAAGGGAAAGGTGGATAAATTCGCTTTAACTACGAGTGATAAGCCTGAAAAAATACAGATTGCGGAAGATATCTCAACACAGATGCTGAATGTGCTGGTTTCTCAGCTTGGTCACAAGGGCAACGATGCAAAACGTATGATTGCTGAAGCAGTAAAACGCAACAAAAATATTTCTACATTTGAAGAACTTTTTGAAGAAGTATATCGTGGTACAAAAACTCCATGATTGATGATATCCTTAAATATTCTTCAGATAAACAGGGCATACTTACAGGAACAAGTCTGCCCGTCGATGAAGAACAGGCAATTAAGTCTTTGCGTCCTGAATATCTGAATGATTACGTTGGACAGGCCGAAGTAATTGAAACTCTCAAAATCGCAATTGAAGCAGCCATAGAACGTAATGAACCGATTGACCATGTACTTTTTCATGGACCGCCCGGTCTTGGCAAAACCACACTTGCGCATATTATTTCTAATGAAATGGGAAGTAATCTTACTGTTACTTCCGGGCCAGCTCTTGAAAAAGGCGGAGACCTGATAGGTATTTTAACTAATTTAGAGGATAAAAGTATTCTGTTTATAGATGAAATACATAGAATGCCAAAAATTGTAGAGGAATTTCTTTATCCTGCCATGGAAGATTTTGCTGTTGATTTTGTTTTCGACAAAGGAATACACGCCAGAAGTCACAGGTACCATCTAAAGCCGTTTGCCGTAATAGGCGCAACTACAAGAGTAGGCCTGTTATCCGCACCGCTCAGGGATCGATTCGGTATTTTCAGAAGTTTTGATTTTTATAGCGAAAGCGATCTGGTAAAAATTACCAGACGTTCTGCTGCTTTGCTTAATGTTCTCATAGATAACGATGGTGCTGCAGAGCTTTCAAGGCGTTCAAGAGGAACCCCAAGAATCGTTAACCGCCTGTTAAAAAGGGTAAGAGATTATGCACAAGTCCGATCAGATGGTAAAATTACAAAAAAAAACGTGGTAGCTGCCCTGCATTTGGAGGGAGTTGATGAGAAGGGAATTACCGATCTTGACCGTCGTTATATGACAACAATAATTGAATTTTACAACGGAGGGCCTGTTGGAATTGAAGCAATTGCTGCGACACTTCTGGAAGAAACAGATACGCTTGTGGACGTTGTTGAACCGTACCTTTTAAAAATTGGAATGATTACAAGAACCTCTTCCGGCAGAAAGGCCTCACAAAAGGCATGCAGGCATCTTGGATTAGCAAACAAATAAAACGATCCGGTAAATTATAATTGCTGAAATTTATTTAAGGAACGTGGACGAATTAACTTCCGCAAGTAGGCGCATAGATTTGGGTCAGATTTGACCAGTTTCAGATCGCAAAAGTTGAAGGAATAGCGAGCTATTTCAATATGTTTGTGATTTGAAATTGGTCAAAGGTGGCCCAAAGCTGTGATGCATAGTTGCGGAAGTTATTTCGGTCACGTTCCTAAGGAGATAACTTTGATTCGTACTATATGCAACTTATTGTCTTTGTTGCTTATCTTGTTGAGCATAACACCGGCTTTTGCGGTATCGCATAATCAACAAGCCAATACAGAACTTAAACCGGCCATGCTCATTAGATCAGGAACCGATCAAGGCAATAAATATGCTATAGTGGTTGAAAAAAACACTCAGAGCTTATTCCTGTATGAATATAATGGGAAAATGTATAAAGAAATTGATAAATTTAAGTGTTCGACCGGTGAAGCGCCTGGAGCTAAATCGGTTTCAGGAGACAAAAAAACACCAGAAGGAGTTTATTTTTTTACAAAAAAGTATCAAAAAAAAGATCTTGCTTCTATATATGGTATAAGAGCCTTTACTACGGATTATCCAAACCTTCTTGATCGAATTATAGGCAGGAATGGACATTCAATCTGGATGCATGGAACAAACAAACCTTTAAAAGGCAGGGCTTCAAACGGCTGTGTTGCTTTGGTTAATTCCGATATAGAAAAATTGTCAAAATATATTACTCTGAATAGAACACCAATTATACTTGTTGATAAAATTTCCTATGTTGCGGGTGATTCAGATCAAAAAAATGCGGACTCTATCTTTAAATTTCTTTTAAATTGGAACAATTCACTTCAAAAAGGAACATATCATGAATATTTGAATTTTTATGATCATAAATATTTGCCGGATATTTCCTGGTGGCCGGAGTGGAACAAGTTAAGAAAAAAAAATCAAACAAGCGATAAAGCCTTTTCGATTGAGATTAAAATATCTGTGGTTTCTATGCATAAAGAAATTTATGTCGTTTTGATTGACCAAATAGTCAGGACTGCTGAATTAGATTTGCCCGTGGGCACAAAAAAATTCTTTATTATCAAAAAAGGAGATGAATTAAAAATTATCGGTGAAGAATACCAGGTTCTTTCAAACATGCAAAAGCCAAATAGTGAAAATCAAAATAATATATTAGTTGCAACTTGCAGAAAACTCAAAACCACTGTTGGCTATAAGCAAGATATTAAAAATTTGATAAATACGTGGGTAACAGCCTGGTCTGCCAAAGATATTAAAAAATATAGCAAATGCTACGCAAAAAATTTCGTCTCGCAAGGAGGAGCAACCTTGCAAAGCTGGGTCAAATACAAAAAACGCTTAAATACAAAATATGACTTTATTCGGGTCACTATAGATAATCTGATTATTAAAAAAGACCGAAACAAGAGTAAAGTTTCCTTTATTCAGACTTATGTATCAAGTGGACACAGATCCGTTAGTTTAAAAAGGCTTGAGTTATTACGTGAGAGAGGTTTATGGAAAATTTACAGGGAAATCTCGGAAAATATTTAAATGGACCGTCCGTTAAAAACCATCTCGTTAAAAAAAACAGGCAATGGACTATTTTATTGGTTGACGATCATGGCACACTAATATCTTTTAGCAGATTTAAAGAAGCTGTACTCATATTCGCTTCTATATTTTTTGTTACCGTTATTGCTGCTGTCATATTATTTTTTCTATACAACAAGGCTCAAAACGATAATAAAAAACTTCAAACTATTCTGAATGCTTCTCAGGAAAAGGTAAGCTTTTTAAGAAATGAAAATGATATTTTAATGGCCGATCTTGTAATCATGGAATCTAAAGTTAATGAAAACTCTATCAAAAAACAAACTGATAAAACGCCGGCATTAGAAGATAAAAAACCGGCTATTGTCAGCGTTGATAATTTTAATGTTTATTACGATAAAAACAAAAATGTTCTGAACATTCAATATATAGTAAAAAAGACATCTTTAGATGAAAAAATCACTGGTCATACAGTAGCTGTACTAAAAAATAATGTGGCCAATCAAAATGAATGGATAGTATTGCCGCAAAGCAACCTGATTAAAGGTAAACCATCAGGAAAAACAGGGCAGGTTTTCATAATTTCCAAACTTAAAAAAGTAAATTTTAAGATTACACAACTAACTAACCCAAACAGATTTAACAAAGTTACAATATTTGTATTTTCAAAAAAAGGAGAGTTGCTTCTGGAAAAAGACTTTCCAATTTTAATCAAAGGCATTTAATTGGCGAAGTGTTTGGTAACAGTTCAGGCACAAAGGGACATTGTGCCAAAGTTCGAAAAGCATTTAATCTGATTTTTAAGAGGCAAATATGTATCTCAAGAAAATGAAAAATACCTCATTTTATCAATATTTCAGTTTTATCTCTCTAATTTTATTCATTATACTATCTTTTATCCTTCCGGCTTCTGCCCAGACACAAAAAAAAATCCATTCTGTTTTTTTTGAAGATACCGATTATGAACTCAATGTTTACAGGAGTTACGGTAAAAAATCCGGCAAAACACTGCTTCTTATTGGCGGAATACAGGGAGATGAGCCGGGCGGTTTTCTCTCCGCAGATCATTATGCTGAAATCAGTCTAAAAAAAGGGAGCCTGATTGTTGTACCAAGAGCAAATTTTCAATCCATTGTTTTAAACCGCCGCAAAATAAATGAAGATATGAATAGAAAATTTGCTTATGATAACAAAAGCAATTATGAAGCTAAAATTGTCGCAATATTAAAAGAACTGATAGCTGAGAGCGATTGCCTGCTTAATCTGCATGACGGATCAGGTTTTTTTTCCAAAACATGGAAAAGTCCTAACAGAAATCCAAAACGATATGGACAGTCCATTATTGCTGATTGCGCATCATATGTTAATACCGAA
>DAOURZ010000214.1 GCA_030627475.1 Deltaproteobacteria bacterium
AGGCTGTCCCGCTTTACGTTGGTAGCCCCTATCTATCAATAAACTTCAGGCAGTAAACTTCAGAAACATGGACAAAATAACTTCCTCAGACAGCCGCACAGATTTGGATCTAATTTGCCCAAATCTCAAATAAATAGGCTCAGATCACAAAAGTTGATTTTCGGTGGTGCGAAACTTGAGTTATAATTGTAACGAAAGTGTAAAAATAGCCAGGTTACCCAAAATATGGATGAGTATGGGAACAAGCAGGCATCCTTCCAGTTCATAAGCAAGGGCAAAAACAATTCCACCCAGCATCTGGGTAATGAAAGCTCCGGAAATAAAGTAATGCGAAAGTGTAAACAGCAGTGTGCTTATACCTATTGCCGGTATAATCCCCCAGCGTTTTAAAAAGCCATAAATTATTCCACGGAAAAACATCTCTTCGGCAACGGGTCCCACCACCCCACCCACAACAAAAAAAAGAATTATTTCAACTTTTTTTACCGGAAGGGTCGTTTTGATTAAGCCCAACGGTTGAAAGTCCGCTGTAAACAGGCCGGCTCCGACCAAAGCGGCGGCCACTCCGAAACCGAACGACCAGACGACACCCCTCCAAACTCCGGAAATTAATATAGAGGGTTCCAATCCAATAGATGACAAACCTCCCCCCCGAAGGAAGATGATAAACAAAATCAGACATGTTTGCATAATACGTGCAAAACCTATCCAGATCAATGGGGAAAAGCTGCTGATTGAAAGGATGATATTTGTAACCGTTTCAACGAAAAAGACAGCAGCAAAAGATAATGCCAGGGTGTCTAATTTGATTTTGTTTGCTTCCATCCCAACGCTTTCAAAGCTCTGTAAGCATACCATTGGTTATACCAGCTATCAGAGGTTTCAATCCTTTTAAGGATTATGCTAACCGCTTCCCTTTTGCCTCTTTGCCCCAAAGCATAAAACGCCATACGAACCACATTGGGGTCAGGAAAATCCAAAAAAGTCAGCAGGTCTTTGTAGGTTTCATGATGGCGGCTGCTTCCCAACGTTTTCACAAACCAGTAAACTTCAGCCGCACGAGAGCTTGACCTTATGCTTTGATACGCTGCAAACTCCCTGATTTCAATCTTTTTCTTTTCGATAAATTTCAGGGCTTCCACCCTGGTATGCCATTGAGTCGACTCAAGGGAGTGGGGCAGATTTCCGCTATCAATTTTCTCTCCGTTGAAACGAATAAGGGGAAAAAACAGCGCAGTGCCAATAAGAACGCAGAGAATTGAGGAAGCTGCAACAGATTTTCGCATATCAAGGAAAAAATTCGTGATAAAACAAAAAAGGGCATGCACCCACACATATAGCAGAATTGGTAAACCAAACAGAAGAGAAAAAAAAGTAAACCAGCGAAAAAAACGATATTGATCACTTCGCACCGAAAATTGGTTTAGAATGTGAGTCGGATCCGAAATGAATTCCTTGAAGGTGGTATGAAGAATCAATTTATTCCGGTTTTTAAAAACAAGACTATCCGCCTTCCCCGATATCATCAGATCCGGCTTCCGAATCCCATCAACAAGCAAGTAGTCATATTTTAACAATTCTCTTTCGATTGATCCGGAAAAAGATACCCCCGAAATCCCTTCAAAATTATATGTTTTCAGAATTTTCTGATTCAAGGGTTTAAATACCGCTGCCGGATAAAGATTATAGTTATAATAAAAATCAGTTATTTTCTTTCCTATGGGATTAGACAAAAGAAGGCGGTCCCTTATATCCAGGAAAAGGTAATTGTCTAACCTGGATGTCCATAAGCACGCCATAAGTACAAAGGGAAGCACATAAATTATCAGGCTTCGCCATCCAATGTCACTTTTTGGGGGCATCCATCTCAACATGGCCACAATTACGGTCAGAGGTATCGCAAGAAAATAGGAAGTCACCATTGGACAAAAACCATCTTTATTAGCAGCCACCAGGCACAAACCCCATAATAGGCATACAAGAACAGCAACAAATCTATTTCCTGGAAAAAATCGCTTCCGGATCCATACTGCGGCAGATGTGACAAAAGAAAGCCACGCCCCGACCGTGAGGGTGAAAAACATCCCCCCCAAAAAAGCCGGACCGAGACTTGGGAGACTCTGTATAATTTTCTGATTCGGTACAAGAAGATATCCTGCAGATTTTATGGCTTCATATGAGTAATAAAGATCAATATTGGACAGATATACCTGGATGGTTGCCAGAATCTGGGCAGTTAAGATCCCCAGAAACATTAAGGTAGCAAAGTAAAAGCATTGATGCATATTAACCATTGTATTCCAACATTAAAAATCTGATCTTATAGGCTATTAGTCGACCACAGGCGGAACAGCTACTTTGGTGGATTCATCGCTTACGCTCTTTAGGAACGTGAAGATTCGGCGGAGGTGTTTGCCCTTACCTATTCTGCAACAATAAATGCATCTTTAAATCCGTTGTTGTTAAGATGTATTTTATACTCTCTTGCCTGCTCAAGATTTGAGCATTTCCCAAGCCGTACCCTGTGGTAGATCGTATCACCACTATTATAGGTTATTATGTGAGCATTTCTGTATTTTTGAGCAAGTTTTTCCCTGAACCTTTCAGCATTTTGCCGGTCACAAAATGCGCCGACCTGAAATGTAAAATTTCCTGCATAATAGTTCACAGGGACATAAGTCCGGCGTTTATCTTTCTTGGGTTCAGCTTTTCCGGCAACTCCCAGAGCTATGATTTTGACCTTTGCCGTACCTTGCCCAACTATGTTGATTTTTTTTGCTGCTGCATAGGAAAGATCAATTATTCTGCCGCGGACAAAAGGCCCGCGGTCATTGATTCTGGCCACGATTTCCTTATTATTATGTAGATTGCGCACCCTTACATATGTCCCCATCGGCAGAGTTTTATGCGCAGCAGATATGGCATACATATCATAAATTTCGCCGTTTGCGGTTTTTCTACCGTGAAACTTCTTGCCATACCAGGATGCCTTTCCAACTTGCACGAAATCCTTTGCGTCATGCAGTGGCTGATACCAGTTTCCCATCACTTTGTAAGGCCTGAATGTTGGAGTGTGGGAAACTTTTGATCGGTCAGGAGGTATTTTTACCGTGGTACATCCGTGAAATAAAAAAAGGAGAAATCCGAAAACAGCGAGAAAGGTAACACAAGAAAAAACATGATAAAGGATCCGGGAATAAAGAATATACCAGGATTGTTCAGGATTTTTGTTCATCTTCAAGGCGCGACTGAAAGGTTGTCCGGTTCATGGTTGGCTACTTTCCTATACACATAGGGCAGGCACAGGGGCCTGCCCCTACGTTTGTTTACTTTTATAGAGCAATTTTCAATACTTCCATCATCTGGTCAACAAAGTGAAATTGAATCTCTTTCATTACCTTTTCCGGCATATCTTCTTCCAAATCTTTTTTGTTCCACTTTGGCATAATAATGGTTTTAATTCCGGCATGATGGGCGGCAAGAACTTTTTCCTTTACGCCTCCAACCGGCAGAACCCGTCCTCTAAGGGTGATTTCACCGGTCATTGCAAGATCTTTTTTTATTGTCTTATTGGACAAAAGAGATACAAGGGCTGTAAGTATGGTAACGCCGGCGGAAGGGCCGTCTTTGGGTATGGCTCCTTCCGGTATATGTATATGTATATCAATAGTATTAAAAAAATTTTCGGGAATTCCGAGTTTAACAGCATTTGAACG
>DAOURZ010000468.1 GCA_030627475.1 Deltaproteobacteria bacterium
ATCCGTTTTCGATGCTTTTATCGTTCCCACGCTCTGCGTGGGAACGTTGAAAAGTCTGCAATTAAAACCCCATCTACCTTCAAGTAGGAGATTGTCTATAGGTTCCCACGCAGAGCGTGGGAACCAGGTTTTGTTTTAATCTTGAGCATCCTGTCTATCCCGTCTAAAAAATGAAAATTCCTATACGTTCAAAATAGCATTAATCATAAAATAATTCTGCAGTAATTTATTCTTTCCGAAGCAATTTTAGAGTATGTTAAAAAACACTCAGACAAGATCAGATCATCTCTTTTATTCAACAAGGAGGAAAAATGGCCACCAGGACAGGAAAATTATTAACTCAGGATGAGAGAGAACTGTGTAAAAAGATCGCAGAGCTCAAAATTGTATTGGTCAGCCGCAGGGCTCAGGCACTTATTGCACTTGACGACGGGTACACCCAGGTGAAAAGTGCGCAATTAAGCTCACTCACCCTCGGACAACTACGCTACCTGCTACGTCTTTTCAAACAAAAACAGATGAACCTGTTTCCCCAGACCATCTTACCCCAACCGGAAGAACAGGAAGTCGAGACAGCTTCTGCAGCAATACCTGAAATTTCCGGGAAAAATCCGGCCGAAGATGTTGTAAAGCTGAAAAAAAATAAAAAAATAAAAAAACCCAAGAAATCTACCAATAAAAAGAAGAAGAAAACAAAAAAAGAAAAAAAGAGCAAGAAAGGAAAAAAGAAGAAGAAACGTTAGATAAAGGTTGCATCAGCTCATGCTTTGGTCACAGCTTTCAAAGCGTAACTGCTAAGAAAAAAGACGAAGTTGACAATAACAATTGCAGCTCCGGCGGGAAGATTAAAAAGATACGCCAGCATTATTCCAGCTATCACGGACAAAAATGCTGAAATTATAGAGAATATTATTACAGTTTTGAATTTTTTTGAAAGCTGCAGAGCTGTAACTGCAGGGAAAATGATAAGGCTGGATACCAGCATAATGCCGACTACCTTTATCCCTAAAATTACAGTAAAGGTAGTAAGTATTACCAGGATTTGATTTGTCCGAACAGTATTTAGCCCCACTACACGGGCATATTCCTCATCAAAAGCGATGGCAAAAAGATCCTGAAAATTAAGAAAAACCAGGAGGAGCACCACAAAGGAAAGGCAAACCGTAAGAATCGACTCCAGCCTGCTCACTGCCAGAATATCACCAAAAAGATAGCTGAACAGATCAACATTGAAACCTGAACCAAGACTTGCCATGGTAACCCCTGCAGCAACACCAATAGCAGATACGAGGCCTATGGCTGCATCTCCGTACATATTTGCCCGATTTGCCAGGTGCAGTATCCAGAATGAGGCCAATATCCCCATGGGTACCGCCACATAGAGTGGGTATATGCCCAGCATAAGAGCAAACCCAATGGGGGCAAGGGAGAAATGCGCCAGCCCCTCCCCTATCAATGACAAGCGTCGTAAAACGAGAAAAACTCCAAGAACAGCACAGCAGACACCAATAAAACAACCCGCCACAATAGCACGCTGAACAAACCCGAACTGAAGGGCTTCAACTAGCTGGGGAATAACCTGA
>DAOURZ010000186.1 GCA_030627475.1 Deltaproteobacteria bacterium
CATACTATTGATGTTGTGGTTGATCGCTTGATTGTTAAAGAAAATATTAAAAACAGGCTTGCAGATTCTTTAGAGCTGGCAATGTCTCAGTCAGACGGCATGGCTATAGTCGATGTTTCAGGTGAAGAGCCTGTTCTTTTCAGCGAAAAAGCAGCCTGTATAACTTGCGGAATAAGCTATCCTGAATTTACACCTGCCAGTTTTTCCTTTAATTCTCCACAAGGCGCATGTCCAAAATGTGACGGCCTTGGTTCAATCAATGTATTTGATAACGACCTGATAATTCCGAATCACGAACTATCTTTAAGAGAGGGCGCAGTTGCCTTGTGGGCCAACAAAAATTCAGTTCATTTTTTTGAATTTTTAGATGCTTTGACCATTCATTATAGCGTTGACATCTATACACCCTATAAAGATTTGCCGGATACTTTTAAAAATGTTCTTCTTTACGGATCAGGAGATGAAGAGATATCATTTTATTTTGAACGTAACAATCGCCGTTTTAACTACAAAAAACCATTTGAAGGCATAATACCAAAACTGGAAAAACGTTATATAGAAACAGATTCTTACTCGGCAAGAGAGGAAATTAAGCATTATATGAGCTTCAGTCCTTGTCAGAAATGTCAGGGGACAAAACTGAATAAAGGGAGCAGAGCCGTAAAAGTCGGCGGACTTACCATATCTGAAATAACAGCTTTTACTGTAAAAGAAGCATATGCTTTTTTAAAAGATCTGAAGCTTTCCGGCAAAAAAAAAATCATTGCTAAAAGGATTCTAAAAGAAATTATTGAAAGACTTGGTTTTCTCGACAATGTCGGCCTGTCATATCTTACCCTTGCCAGGTCGGCATGCACTCTTTCAGGCGGAGAAAGCCAGAGAATACGTCTTGCAACGCAAATCGGATCAAAATTAACCGGAGTTCTGTATGTTCTGGATGAGCCAAGTATCGGCCTTCATCAGAGGGATAACCGGCGCCTTATTGAAACACTTCTGCAAATGCGAGATCAGGGGAATACGGTTCTTGTCGTAGAGCACGATGAAGAAACAATCATGGCTTCCGATTATGTAATAGATATTGGTCCGGGTGCCGGCATTAACGGCGGTCAGATAGTATTTGCAGGAACACCGAAAGAACTGATGAAGGATAAAAATTCATTGACCGGCCGGTATCTATCCCGCCGTAAAAAAATTGAAGTGCCTGCAAAAAGACGCAAAATTCAGGGGAAAAAAATAGTAATCAAAGGAGCCTCTGAAAACAATCTCAAAAATATTGATGTGGAATTCCCCCTTGGCTGCTTAAGCTGTATAACAGGCGTATCCGGCTCAGGTAAATCCACTCTTGTCCTTTCGACACTTTACCGCTCTCTTGCCCAGCGGATATATCATAGCAGAATACCGTCAGGAAAACACAAAAATGTAATTGGACTTGAATACATCGACAAAGTAATTAATATTGATCAATCTCCAATCGGAAGAACGCCACGCTCCAATCTTGGAACTTATACAGGTGTATTTACTTTTATAAGAGAACTTTTTTCAAGAACAATTGAAGCAAGAATGCGGGGCTACAAGCCGGGCCGTTTCAGCTTCAATGTTAAAGGGGGAAGATGTGAGGCGTGTAAAGGCGATGGAATAATAAAGATAGAAATGCATTTTCTACCGGATGTTTATGTTGCATGCGATGTATGCCATGGAAAAAGATACAATCGCGAAACCCTTGAAGTCAGGTACAAGGGCAAAAATATAGCGGATATTCTTGATATGACAGTAAACCAGTCACTCAAGTTTTTTGAGAATATAACCAACATACGGTCAAAATTACAAACACTTGTTGATGTCGGTATAGGTTACATCCGGTTCGGCCAGCCCGCTACTACCCTGTCAGGAGGGGAAGCCCAGCGTGTCAAGCTGGCACGCGAACTAAGCAAAAAAGGTACTGGAAAAACAATATACATACTTGACGAACCTACAACCGGCCTTCATGTTGATGATATACAGAAACTTCTTCATGTGCTTAACAGACTCGTAGATGCAGGCAATACAGTTATCGTAATTGAACACAACATGGAGGTTATCAAGTCGGCCGACTACTTAATAGATCTTGGCCCTGAGGGCGGCGATGAAGGTGGAAATATTATCGGATGCGGAACCCCCGAAGAAATAGCAAAAATTGATGAATCGTATACAGGACAATTTTTAAAGAAATTCTTATGAACAACTTCAAAGACAGGTCAAAAGGCACTTGAAAGCGCCAATATATGAATCATCAAAGACATCCCGCCAATCTATAGGTAGCGCATGAATCTTCTGACTCCCAGGCTGTAACACATGCAACTTCAATATCATGGTTGACCAGTTTTTTCTGAAGTTCGTGCGCTATATAATAGGCAATATTTTCTGAAGATGGGTTGCTGCGAAAATAAGCAAGCTCGTTAAGAAATTTATGGTCAAGCTTTTCTATAATTTCGGAAAGATAACTTTTAAGTTTTCCGAAATCAATTAATACGCCGGCATTAGTTAAGGTTTCTCCTGCAACACAAACCTCAATCTTCCAGTTGTGTCCATGTATATTTTCACACTTTTTTGACACCATTTTTAGTTGGTGGGCTGCAGCAAAATATGTAATAATTTTTAATTCAAACATTTTTTTATCATCCGGTCATTTTTGCGCTGCTGCTTTTAAGAATATTTTTTAATTTTGTGGTAAATTTGCCTGATTCAAGTTTTTTAAATTCCCTGAGCAGCTTTTCCTGTTTTTTGTTCAGATTCGTTGGTATTTTAATGATTGCCTGAATGATCTGGTCGCCACGGTTGCCGTTTCTGAGGGAAGGAATTCCCTTATTTCGGAAACGGAATAAATCACCATGCTGTGTACCTTTTGAAATTTCGAGTTCTTTCTCACCATTTAAAGTGGCTACCATTATTTTATCGCCGAGAGCAGCCTGTACGAAAGAAAGCTCTACCTGGCATAGTATATTTGTATCATCACGTTGAAAAAATTTATGAGGTTTGACAGTTATAAAAATATAAAGATCACCATGAGGGCCGCCATATATTCCAGCTTCTCCTTCTCCTGTAAGTCTGAGTCTGGAACCTGAATCAACTCCTCCTGGAATTTTTACCGCAACCTTTTTTTTCTCCTTGATCCGTCCTGTTCCACTGCAATGCAAGCAGGGATGTGTTATGGCTTGCCCATTGCCATGACATTGAGGACAGGTGGTTCTCACAGTAAAGAAACCCTGAGAGCGGGCAACTTGTCCCGAACCCTGACAATAGGAGCAGGTTTCCATATGTGTGCCAGGCTCACAAGCACTGCCCTTACATATAGAGCATAGTTCCAATTTTTCGATTTCTATGTTTTTTTCCGTTCCAAAAGCAGCTTCCATGAAGTCAAGCGTTAAATTGTAACGAAGATCAGCCCCTCTTCGTGCATTGCTTTTTGAACCCCTTCCGGTTCCAAAACCGAAGAAATCATCAAAAATATCTCCAAAACTTGAAAAAATGTCTTCAAAACCACCGAATCCTGAAAAGCCGGCTCCTTCAAGTCCTTGGTGCCCGTACTGATTATATAATTGACGTTTATTTGAATCATGCAGAACTTCGTAGGCTTCAGCAGCTTCCTTGAATTTTTCTTCAGCCTCTTTGTTGTCCGGATTTCTGTCCGGATGGTATTTTAATGCGAGTTTCCGATAGCTTGCCTTGATTTCATCTGTATTGGCTTCGCGGTTTACGCCTAAAATTTCATAATAATCACGTTTTGCAATCATTTATATCCTGATAATTTCATAGTATGTTGTTATTATATTTTTATTGTGATAACCGTAACACCGTAACTAGGAAACGTGGACAAAACACTTTCCGCAACTATGTCATCATAGCTTTCGGGCATCATAGCTTCCGGGCATCATAGCTTTCGGGCACCTTTGACCAATTTCAAATCACAAAAATATTGAAATAGCTCGCTATTCCTTCAACTTTTGCGATCTAAGACCGGTCAAATCCGACCCAAATCTAAAGGTTGACGCATATCAAACAAGAAATCGCTCAATTCAGGTATTA
>DAOURZ010000026.1 GCA_030627475.1 Deltaproteobacteria bacterium
CTTGTGGAAGTTAATTCGTCTCCGTTCCCTGGCACTTTTAAATATTATTTTTCAACGAACTAAATTGTTACCATGATTCAACATTCACCAACGAACTACTTCCCTGCCATTTTCATCAATATAGAATTCTGCCACTGACATTTTTTTCTTTTTCTTCGATTGAAATATTTCAATTGTATTTTTTTGAATGATGCCATCTCCCTTACCGCCGATGTGCGCCGAATACACAGACATGTTGTCCCAGGATCTGAAAAATGAGGTTCAAAGGTATCCTATAACGTCTTACGCTCAAAGCATGTTGACTCAAATGCGATGGTCAGTTCTAAAGGAATATCTCTTTTAAACAAACGAGCGGGCGGCTTTGGAAAAGGATCAGCATCATTTACAGCCTTAAGAGCCGCTGTATCAAGTATGCTGTGTCCCGACGATTTCACAATTTCAACACGGTATACGCTACCTTTGGGCGTAATAGTAAAGCGTACGGTTACATTGCCTTCTATCTGTTTGTTTTTTGCGGTATCAGGATATTTTTTGTGTCTTTCTATCTTAGCCGTATCATTGTAACCGTGGTACTCCAAATAAGATTTCATTGTAAAACCCAAAGCGTCATAAAGATCTTTATTCTTTGGGTGTTGATTCTTAATGTGTTGATCGGTGATCATTTGTACAGGAGATAGAAAGACTTTCTTGTTATCAAATACCTTTTCGTATTCGGTAGCGTTGAATTCATAGGGAAAAAATCTCTTGTCTGTTGTTTAACAACCAACTAAGAAAAGTACAGTCAATAGTACCATTAATATAGTTTTTTTGCATTCATTCTTTTCCATTTAAAAATCTCCGTGTGATATCTTATGGGGATTTTTTAAGAAGGCAATTCTCTTAAATCGGATCCTACTGAAAATTATATAATGTTCAGTGTTATATTCAACTGGATATCTATTTCATGAAGAAGTTGTTTTAGTTCTGAAGAATTCATACGCTTGAACTCTATAGCATTATTTTCCTGTTATGTATGCCTTAAAAGTAAACTTTTTGATTTTTTTGCTATGAGTTAATATGCTTACTGGATACCATTGTATTTGAATAGGATACCTTCTTAGGTTCAATATTCGGTAAAAAATCAATTTATATATTTTCTCTTTACTTAATTATGATTTGTTGATATTAAGATATTTTTAAGGAACATGGATGAATTAATTCGTCCACGTTTCCAAGCATGTTTATTTAAATTTTAACATACATAGTGTTTGAACAAAAACTATGATTTTTTGTCAAGGTCAAGGAAGATTAAATTTTTTATCTGGTGCAGAGATTGGCGAAGAAGACAGTTTTAGTTTGGGCACTACTTAGCGTCTCTGATGCGAACTTTTTTTTGACAGGAGGGTTATAAAAATGGATATCAGCAGGAAATTGGGAATCCTGGTTTTTTTTGGTGTACCTGCAATCGTAGGCGGCGGCATTGTTTATGCTCTATTCGGTAACAGCTATCCTGCTGTATTTATATATGAATTCCTTCTTTTATTAACTGCCGGTGTTTTTGTCAGCAAATAAAGAACTCGTCCTTCAAATTTAGGGTCATGGCCGAAATAATTTCCTAAAGCAGGTGTATAGATTCGGGAAGTTAATTCGTCCACGTTCCTTAATATACTATACCTTCGCATAAACAGCCACGGAACTTTCTTTTTCTAGTGTTTGAGAGACCTTTGCAAAATGCTTAATTTGGTTCAAATTCAAGGAAGGTGAAAATTTTAACCTTAGGAATATATTAAGTATTTCGAGGCTTAAAATTTAAACCTGACGCAAAAATTGGGCAAAGAGGGGGCGTTATGCAAAAGTTTCATGGAGAGGGTAATCGTGGCTCTTCGTTAAATCTATCCCCGCAATTGTGCTCCTTGCTCTCCCCCCTTGAGTGAATGCGTGAGGGGGAAATGGAGGTACTATGCAGAATAAAGCTCCCCGTGATATTATTCTGTGGTTTTTTCTTTTTATTTTTCTTGTTTCAACGTTTATGATAGGCTGGCTTTTCTGGCCATTTATATCAATTATTGTTCTTGGTTCCGTTGTTACAGGTATCTTCAACCCTGTTTATAAATTTGTAAGAATTAAAGATAAAATAAATCCTCCTTTTGCATCATTTTTAACCTGTATAATTATATTTGCTGTATTGTTTGTTCCCATAGTTTTTTTTGTGAGTATTTTATCTAATGAGGCTTACGAACTGTATCTTACAGCAAAAAGTGCCGAATTAGGCAAACAGATCAAAACTATACTTGAAAGCAGCCATATTCTTGAAAATACAAACAATATACTATCGAATTTTGATATTAAGCTTACCGGAGAAGAACTTAACAAAACGATTTCGGAATTGGGTAAAGTTATTGGTCTGTTTCTGTATGAACAGGCAAGCGCCATAGCATCGAATGTGTTTAGCCTGTTAATAAATTTCTTTTTTATGCTGCTTGTTATCTATTTCCTGTTTATAGATGGAAATAAAATTATATCGTTTATAATTGGTCTTTCCCCTCTGCCAAAAGAACAAAATGAAAAATTGATTCAAAAATTTAAGGACATGGCAGGAGCCATTCTAATCGGCAATGGACTTGGCGGTTTAATCCAGGGTACACTCGGTGGTTTGGTTTTTATGATATTCGGCTTGAAATCGCCTTTTTTGTGGGGTGTAATTATGGCCATGCTCGCATTCCTCCCGATTATCGGAATTGGTGTTGTATTTATTCCTGCAAGCATTTATCTTTTTTTACAAGGAAGGATTGCAGCGGGCATATTTTTCATTATATTTTATTTAATTTTGTCTGGTGCAATTGAGTATATCTTCAAACCCAGGTTGGTTGGCGAACGCGTTAAAATGCATACGCTTTTAGTCTTTTTTTCCATAATTGGAGGATTGAAATTATTCGGAATCCTCGGCATAATTTATGGCCCGCTTGTTGTAACGGCATTCTTGACATTAACGGATATTTATCATTCAAGTTATCAAAAAATAATTGAGCCCATGAGAAAGTGACTCTGAACCCTGAATTTTTAGGTATATATATATAATGCAAACAGAAAAACTGTCCGGAATAAGTATCGAAAGCGAGATGAAAAAATCTTATCTTGATTATGCAATGAGTGTCATTATAGGCAGAGCGCTCCCGGATGTACGTGATGGGCTGAAACCGGTACATCGGCGCTCTCTATTTGCCATGCGCGAATTGAAAAATGACTGGAATAAACCATATAAGAAGTCTGCACGTATTGTTGGTGATGTCATAGGTAAATATCACCCGCATGGTGACAGCGCCGTTTATGACACTATTGTTCGCATGGCACAGAATTTTTCTCTTAGATATCCTCTGGTGGACGGTCAGGGTAATTTCGGGTCTATAGATGGCGACCCGCCTGCTGCGATGAGATACACTGAAATCAGGATGACACGCCTGGCACATCAGATGTTAGAAGATCTGGATAAAGAAACTGTTGATTTTACTGCAAACTATGATGAATCTTTAACAGAACCCTCTGTTCTTCCATCCAAATTTCCCAATCTCCTTGTTAACGGGTCATCCGGCATAGCTGTAGGCATGACGACTAACATTCCGCCGCATAATCTTACTGAGGTTATTGACGCAATAAAAGCCATTATTGATAATCCTGATATTACAATACAGGAAATAATGAAATTTGTACCCGGGCCCGATCTTCCTACTGCCGGTATTATTTACGGAAAAAAAGGAATATATGATGCATACAATACCGGTAGAGGAATATTTCGAATGCGAGCCAGAGTTGCAATTGAAAAGGATAAAAGGACGCAGAAAAAAAGTATCATAGTTACAGAACTCCCCTATCAGGTTAACAAAGCCAAACTCATAGCAAATACGGCAATTTTGATAAAAAACAAACAAATTGATGGTATAAAATTTGTAAGAGATGAATCCGACAGACAAGGGATGAGAATAGTTTTTCGTCTTAAAAAAGACTCTATTGCAGAGGTTGTCATCAATCAGCTTTATAAACATACCAGGCTTGAGAGCAGTTTTGGAATTATCTTTCTTGCTATTGTAAACAACCGTCCCGAGCTTCTCACTTTTAAAGAAATTCTTGAATATTTCATTCTCCACCGCAAAGAAATAATTGTTAGACGTACACGGTTTGAGTTAAAAAAGGCTGAAGAACGCGCCCATATTCTTGAAGGTTTAAAAATTGCGCTTGAAAATCTTGATGATGTTATCTCACTGATAAAGCGATCAAAATCGCCCGGAGAAGCAAAAATACGCCTTATTGAAAAATTTGAATTAACCGTAATTCAGGCACAGGCAATACTTGATATGCGCCTGCAGAAGCTTACAGGACTTGAGCAGGAAAAAATATTAGAAGAATATAAAAATATTCTTAAAGATATATTCAGGTTTAAAGAAATACTATCAAGTGAACGAATTATTGAAGGTATTATAAAAGACGAGCTGACAGAGATACAAAATGATTTCGGAGATCAGCGACGCACAGAAATAACCGCCTCCACCAAAGAAATTACTATAGAGGATATGATAGTTGAGGAAGATATGGTAGTCAGCATTTCAAACAGCGGTTATATAAAAAGAACCCCGATTACAGTTTATCAAAGCCAGCACCGTGGCGGCAAAGGAAAAAGCGCCATGGCAACGAAAGAAGAAGATTTTGCCAAACATATCTTTGTTGCTTCAACACACCATACCTTTCTGTTTTTTACAAATCTTGGCAAAGTGTACTGGTGTAAAGTATATGAAATTCCCCAGTCTGGTCGTGTCAGTCGTGGCAAGGCAATTGTCAATCTTCTTAACTTTGAAAAAGACGAAAAGCTCGCCACGGTACTTGCTGTAAAATCATTTGAATCCGGTTCCTATATTCTTATGGCAACAAAAAACGGTTTGATTAAAAAAACAGATATTATGGCTTACAGCCGGCCCAGAATCGGAGGTATAATTGCACTTAATCTGGCGGCTGACGACAAATTGATTGGAGCAAGGATAACCGATGGCACAATGAATATCTTTTTATGTTCCGGGAATGGCAAGTCGATCCGCTTTCATGAGTCAGACGCACGCCCTATAGGACGTAATGCAAGAGGTGTTCGCGGAATGCGTCTTGTTGAAGGGGATTATATCGTCGGCATGGAAGTTTTAAGCCATGGTCAAACCTTGTTTTCCGTTACGGAAAACGGATATGGAAAAAGAACATCTATTGACGAGTATCCTGTTCAAAAACGCGGCGGTAAGGGAGTAATTACAATAAAAACAAGCAAGCGAAATGGTCAGGTTGTTTCAATAATGCTTGTAGAAGAAGTTGATGATCTTATGCTAATGACGAATATAGGCAAGATCATACGCATACATATTCAAGGGATATCAGTTATTAGCCGTAACACTCAGGGCGTGAAGCTTATCAATATAGCTGACGACGAGAAAGTTGTGGGTGCTGTCGGACTAATTGAAAAGGGAAAATAATATCATGATGCAAAATAACTTAGATATAAATTCAATTAAAATAGGTGTTGTTGGGGCTGGAAGCTGGGGTACAGCTATCGCAAATCATCTTGGTTTAAAAGGTTTTAAGGTTGATTTATGGGTATTTGAAAAGGAAGTTAAAGACCAGATTGATAAGCATAGAGAAAACAAAATTTTTCTTCCCGGTTTTACACTTTCTTCAAATATATTTCCATCAAATGATCTTCGTCCTGTAGTATCAGATAAAGACATTATAATAATTGTTGTCCCATCACATCTTGTGAGGGAAATGTCTCGCAAAATTACAGGCCTGATCTCAAAGGATACAATTATAGTATCAGCCTCCAAAGGTATCGAGAACAAAACTCATTTAACGATGTCCGGCGTGCTGAAAGAAACGCTTCCTGAAATTCCGAAAAACAGACTATCAGTCATCTCTGGTCCCAGCTTTGCCAAAGAAGTTGCGAAAAAGGTTCCAACTCTGGTCACTGTGGCATCAAAAGACAAAGATGTTGCTGAATTTGTACAGCATGTTTTTTCCACAGAGTTTTTCAGGGTTTATACTACTGATGATTTAATCGGCGTTGAATTAGGCGGTTCCGTAAAAAATATTATCGCCATTGCAGCAGGAATAATAGATGGGCTTGAGTTTGGATTAAATACAAGAGCAGCTCTGATAACGAGAGGGCTCGCAGAAATGAAGCGACTTGGATTAAAGTTAGGGGCAAGCTCACATACTTTTGCAGGGCTTGCAGGTATTGGTGATTTGATTCTTACCTGTACCGGAGATTTAAGCCGTAATCACACAGTGGGCAAAAAAATTGGAGAAGGAAAGAAGTTAAACGAAATCCTTTCTGAAATGAACATGGTTGCAGAGGGAGTAAAAACAGCGAAGTCTATTTATAACCTCTCAAAAAAAATTGATATTGAAATGCCTATCTGTCAGGAAATTTATAATATTCTTTATAACGATGCTTCACCTGAAGAGGCTGCACACCGGTTGATGAATCGTGATCTCAAGCAGGAAAAGGATGAATAAAAAAGAATATCCGCAATGCTTTGGGGTGCTTGATTCTGTTTTTCCCAAGAAAGAGAATGATCTCAGAATTACCCCCCCGGACTGTTTCGCCTGTTCTCATAAAACAGAGTGCTTAAAATCGGCAATGCAGGGACAGGGTGGATTGAAAGTTAAAGATGAATTTGTTGACAGAGCATATGAGTCCGGAATAATAGGCTTTCTGGAAAGATGGTCTAAAAAAAAAGACATTGATCGCAGGATTAAGAAGAGCAGGGGATAAATAACAGGGTAGGGGTAGCAAAAGTCAGAGGGCAGAGATTGGGAGAAACCGATTAATATGAAATCTATTAAAAATACAGTAATTTCAGGTAAGAAAGTTTTGATCAGAGTTGATTTTAACGTTCCAATAGATGAGCACCAGAATATTGTTGATGATACACGTATCCAGGCTGTTCTACCTACCTTGAAATATGCATTGGACCATAATGCCATATTGATTATAGCTTCTCACATGGGCAGACCAAGAGGTAAGGTAGTACCTGAACTTAGTCTTGCTCCTGTTGCCAGACGTCTTGCCAGGCGTCTTGATAAAGAAGTCATAATGGCTACTGACTGCATTGGTACTGATGTAGAGAAAATTGTATCAAAAATGAATGCAGGCGATATTTTACTTCTTGAAAATCTGCGCTTTTATCCTGAAGAACAAAACAATGATGATGAATTTGCAAAAAAACTGGCTAAGCTTTGCGATGTTTACGTTAATGATGCCTTTGCCGTATCTCACCGTTTTCATGCTTCTGTTGTAGCAATAACTAAATATGCACCTTTATCTGTTGCAGGTTTTTTACTTCAAAAAGAACTCAATTATTTCGAAAAAGCGATGGCCGAGCCCAAACGTCCTTTAGTTGCTATTATAGGGGGTTTAAAAGTGTCGAGCAAGCTGGGAGCTTTAGAAAACATGCTTAACCATGTTGACAAGATTATAATCGGAGGGGCTATGGCCAATACTTTTTTAAAAAGTACGGGTTGCAATATCGGCAAGTCAAAGGTTGAAGAAAAGCTTGTTGATGTGGCCGGAGCAATAATAAAAAAAGCGGCAAAAAACGGAATAAAACTTTACCTTCCGGTTGACGCAAAAGTGGCCAGCCAATTTGATTCAAAAGCTGATGTAAAGGTTGTTCCTGTGCAAGAGATACCTGCCGAGTGGATGGCACTGGATATAGGTCCTGCAACTTCTTTGCTTTATTCTGAAGTTCTGCAGGATGCAAAAACAATAATCTGGAATGGCCCGATGGGTGTTTTTGAAATGGATGCTTTCAGCAGGGGAACAATTGATATGGCAAACAAAGTGGCTGAATCTTATGCAATGACAATTGTAGGGGGTGGTGATACAGATGTTGTTTTACACAGGACCGGAATAAGTGATATGATAACATATATATCAACAGGCGGAGGCGCTTTTCTGACACTGCTTGAAGGCAAGTCATTGCCCGCAGTAATTGCTCTCAATAATATTTAAGGGCCTAAAGCGGAACACTTTCCGCCATGTTGTCTCTATGGCTGCTTGAAGTCCTCTCCTGCTTTTTTGTCCCCCAAGATAAAAAGAAAAGTTATCAAGTTTGATGTAATCTCCCCCCTCTATTACAATTGTTGAAAGAATCTCTGAGATATTTAAAATGAAAATAAATTCGGGTTTGGAAGACTTTGTCCTTTTAGACAAAATATCAGAAACCGGAGCTGCAACTATTGCGGGTGAACAAATGTATTTTAACGATCCTGCTTATCTCGGGATTGAGTCTCTTGCACAATTAGGGGCATATCATGTTCGTTTTCTGACAGGATTTGAAAAACACGCCTTTTTGTTAAAGATAAACCAATGCACTATACCTGCCCGTCATGTTTTAAATGGTATTTATTTGCTTGAAGGAACGCTTGTGAGTCAGAGTAAATCCGCTTTTTGCTATGCCTTGCAGGCAGGCAAGGGAAATAAAGTGCAAATTGAAGGTGAATTTTTATACGCAACTATTGATTATGACCTCATGTTTAAAAAAGAAATATTACAGGCGCATTATCGCAAGGTTTTTTCATGTTTGCAGAAAGAATCAAAAACAGATTGCTGAACTGGCATAACGCAGGTTTATACAGAAAGCCCGTTGAAATAAATAAAAGACAAGAGAAATATCTTTTTACAGGAAATAGAAAGGTATTAAATTTTGCATCCAATGATTATCTTGGACTGAGCGTTTCAGAGAAATTAAAACAGAAGGTATCCCGGAACTTTCTTAAATACAGCACATCCTCATCATCTTCGCGCCTTGTTGCAGGAAATTATTCTGTGATCAACCGGGCTGAGAAAGAATACGCCCGTTTTTTTGGGTATGAAGATGCTATATTTTTCCCCAGCGGCTATCAGGCAAATCTGGGAATTCTTTCAGCATTTTTTGAAAAAAATGATTTGTTGATTTTCGACAAGCATATTCATGCAAGCAGTGTTAAGGGTATGCTCTTAAGCGGTGCTGATTTTCATGGATATAATCATAACTCCATGTCGCATCTTTGCCGGTGGCTTGAAAAATTCAGGGACAACCAGCCTGCTGTATTAACGGAATCACTTTTCAGCATGGATGGCGATTTTCTTGATGTTCAGGGTTTTAAAGCTCTCAAGGAACGTTTCGGTTTTTTCAGCATAGTTGATGAAGCACATGCTTTTGGTGTTGCGGGTAAAAATGGTAAAGGTATTGCCCGTGATGCGGCAGATATAGGAGTTGGAACTTTTGGCAAAGCTCTTGGATTTTTCGGCGCTTTTGTGCTTCTGCCTGCCGGCTTCAAGGAATATCTTTTCAATTTTTCTTCGCCGTTAATTTACACAACTGCTCTTCCCGAAGCGCATGCTGCATCAGCCATAGATATTTTAGATTTTATTTCACAATGCGAAAAAAAGAGAAAGCATCTGCGCGAGATAAGCAGTTTTGCTAAAACGAGTCTTGTTTCCGAGGGTTTTTGTGTAAAAGGAGACGCTCATATTCTTGCCATAGAGATTGGAGATGAGGGCAGAACGTTGGAGATATCCCGAAAATTGCTTAAAAAAGATATTTTTGTATTGCCGGCGCGTTATCCAACTGTGCCGCTTCACAAAGCCATATTGAGAATCGGCATAACAGCCCTCCATACAGAGGAAGATATAAAAAAGCTGGTCAGTACTTTAGGGCTCGTACAAAAATGATTTCAGAAACTATGCCTCATAGCTTCAGATCGAACAAACCTGACTCAAATCTATGCGCCTGCTTGCTGAAGTTATTTCGTCCACGTTCCTTAGCCTTGGTTTCGCACTTTGGGGCTACCAAATTAAGCCGGGACAGCTTGTAAACTCAATCAGTTATAAACACCTTAGATTTTGCTTGATTGTGGAATTGCTATAGAGTCAAA
>DAOURZ010000331.1 GCA_030627475.1 Deltaproteobacteria bacterium
AGGATGATAAGTGTTTTGTTCCAAAAATCATGTCCCGCAAAAAGGATTTTATCCCCAGGATCGGCAAGTTTCTCTGAGCCGGCAGTTCTTGGTGAAAAAAGTTTTCGTGATATGTAAGAGTCTCCATAGATAGGAGGGCGCATATATGTTTAACGTCTTGGTTATTGATGATGAAAGTATGGTTTTGGATGTGCTTCGACAGTTCTTAACCCTACTCGGGTATAGTGTAGAAATTGCATCGGATGGCCATGAAGGTCTTCGAATGTTTGATAGCCGAGTTTATGATCTGGTGATAACGGACATCGTTATGCCTGAGATTGACGGGTACAGTGTAGCTCGGCACATCCGTTGCTATGACAGACCGTACACCCCTGTTATAGGTATTTCTGGAACCCCTTGGCTTCTTGAAGGCGACATGTTCGATTCTGTTATTTCCAAACCCTTTGACATAAATATCCTCACAAGTGCTATTAATAGTGTCTCCCACTTTCCCCCCTTTTCTTAAATTTCTCCGTTTAAAACCTTTTGAAACACTTTTATTCTCGATGCCTGTCTTTTTCAAATTTAACCAAAATCTAACATAACCATCATTTCATCCTAACAGATAAAGCTAATTATTACTGTAATTAAAAGATTCTATTCTTAGGCGAGAGGAGGTGGGTTTGTTAGCTATTGTAACAAAATTTAACAAGACGTTAAATGTTCCGACATATACGGAAAATATAGACTTTCAAAAAAAATTAGCGGGAGGAAACATATGAAAAGATTACACTTAAGTCTATTGCTTTGTTTGAGTTTTGTGATTTTGACCGGGATCCAGGCCAGGGGAGATGACTTGGCGGACATCCTGGAGAAAAAAGGACTTATTACCGAGGAAGAAGCAAAAGAAGCAAAAGAAGATAAGGCTAAAGGAAAAACTTTTAAACTTTTAGAAAAAATAGATTTCTCGGGAGATTTGAGACTTCGTCACGATACGCAGTGGAGGGATGAGGGAGATGACAAATATGCACGCAATCGTGAGCGGTTTCGTCTCCGTTTTGGTTTTAATGCAAAGACTTCAGATACCACAAAGGTTGGGGTCAGGCTGGTTTCAGGATCAGGTTATCAGAACACTACAAACCAGAGTTTTGATGGTCACGGGAGAGGCAAAGGGATTTTTATCGACAGGGCTTACGCATCATGGAAGCCTTTTGATTTTCTAAAAATTACTGGTGGAAAACATAAGAATTTCCTGTTTACCACTCCTCTGGTCTGGGATCCTGATGTCAATCCGGAGGGAATTTCCGAAAGCCTTAATTTTGACGTTTCAGACAGTATCAGCATCTTTTCCAATCTCGGCCAGTGGTTTATTGAGGAATTGAAGATAAAGGATAGTGATAGAGATCCGACCCTCCTTGTGTTTCAATTAGGCGCTAAGATCAAACCATCCAAAAAGATAAAATTTGAGTTTGCCGGCACATATTACGATTTTCTGAATCTGGATGAACTTGATTGGGACAAAGACGGCTCACTGGGTGATACAACCACATTTCTAGGATACAACAACAAGTACGGTCAGCAGATGATTTTCGATAAAGACGAGAAACTTCTCAATGAATTTCAATGCTGGGAACTTTTGGCAAAAGTTAAGATAAAAGATGTCCTGCCCGTGCCATTTTCCGTATTCGGAAGCTACATTATAAATGTAGGCGCTGATATCGATGAACTCATGGAAAAAGGGGTTGATCCAGGTGATAGCGACCCTGCAGATCTCGCGGTATATGAAGGTGATGATCGTAACACTGGCTGGCTTGCAGGCGTTTCTGTTGGAAACAAAAAGAAAAAAGGAGATTTTTACGCAAAATATTTTTACCAGGAGTTGGAAGATTATGCTTTTCCGGCTGTATTTGTTGATTCTGACTTTCACGGCGGAGGAACCAATAACAAAGGACATTATATTCATGGCAGGTACTTTCTTGCCGATAATATTCAGGCCAGAGCCACCGGTTTTTTTACCGAACGTGACGACGAGCGCAAGGATGAGCAAAAGGACGAGGATCGCGTGCAGTTGGACATAGTCATTCATTTTTAGGCCAGGCTAATGGAAATCTTATTATATTCTAACAATAAACTAACAATTAAGCTTTAAATGTTAAAAACGGAGAAAAAATTGAAAAAGATAAACTCTATTATCGTAATAACGATTGCTGTGGTTTTCTTTATTGCTTTGAATTCCGTAAACTTTATGGTTAAAATGTTAAAAAACGGAGGAGGAAATATGAAAAAGATAAACTCTATTATCGTAATGGCGATTGCCTGCTTGTTTTTTATTACGACAAATTTTGCATGGGCCGGAAAGATAGTAATCAAAGGCTCTACAACTGTATTGCCCATTGCCCAAAAGGTTGCCGAAGTGTATATGAAAGA
>DAOURZ010000010.1 GCA_030627475.1 Deltaproteobacteria bacterium
AACACTGTGCAACAAGGCGGACATAAGCTGTGATGCCTTAGTTGGGCAGTTATTTCGTCCACGTTCCTTAGCCACCGTAGGTGGCGTGAACTTAAATTTTAAGTGCCCGCTACCCTACGGTTAATCTCATAATTGAGTTTTTAAATTTCTGAAGAATTCAAGTTTATATTTCATCTAAAACCAATGGCCAATAGGCAGATTCAAAACAAACAAGACCCCTCTCTTTATAAAATTCCCCCTCAAAATATTGAGGCCGAGGAATCTTTACTCAGCGGAATCCTTATAGATAACAACACATTGATTGATATCGTTGATATTGTTTCACCAGAAGATTTCTATAGATCGGCTCATCAAAAAATATTTTCCGGTATTATTGAACTTTTTTCAAAGAACGAACCTGTTGATTTTGTAACTCTTACCAACTCTCTCAAGGAAAGGGGACATTTAGAGGAGATTGGAGGAGCAACATATCTGGCCACGCTTGTTGATACCGTACCGCTTGCTGTAAATTCAAAACATTATGCTAAAATTGTTCATGATAAGGCATCGTTAAGGCAACTTATAGAAAAAGCAAATGAAATCGCCAAAGAATGCTTTGAAGACAAGGGAAATATTGATGAAATAATAGATTTTGCTGAAAGTTCAATTTTTGAAATTTCAAAAAATAAGCATAAACAAGCATTCTATCCTATAAGTGCAATGATTGATGGGAATATTGAGACACTTGAAGAAAGACAGGGCAACAAGAGCCTGGTAAGCGGTGTTCCAACAGGGTTTACCAGACTTGATAGTCTTACATCCGGCCTGCAGAAAGCAGAACTTATCATTCTTGCTGCACGCCCAAGTATGGGAAAAACAGCCTTGGCCCTTAATATTGCCAGGAACGTCGCAATTGATGCAAATGTGCCTGTAGCCATATTTTCCCTTGAAATGTCAAAAGAACAACTATCAATGCGTTTGCTTTGTTCTGAAGCGAGGATTGATTCATCTCGTTTAAGAGGAGGTTTTTTCAGTATGGAAGACTGGCGCAAATTAACAGATGCTGCCGGAGTTCTATCTGATACTTCTATTTTTATTGACGATACCCCCGATATATCAGCGCTGGAAATACGAGCAAAGGCACGTAGATTAAAAATGGAAAAAAATATAGGCCTTGTCGTTATTGATTACCTTCAGCTTATGAAAGGCCGTATGTCTGCTGAACGTCGAGATCTTGAAATCTCCGAAATATCAAGATCTCTGAAAGCTTTGGCCAAAGAGCTTGATATTCCGGTAATGGCTTTATCTCAGCTCAACAGAATGCTTGAGCAACGAAACGACAAGCAGCCAAGACTATCAGACTTGAGAGAATCCGGAGCTCTTGAACAGGATGCAGATGTAGTTACTTTTATATACAGAGACGAAATATATAACAACGATGCAAACAATCCCAAAAAAGGTATAGCGGATATTCTGATTAGAAAAAATAGAAATGGCCCCACAGGCGAGCTGACATTAACGTTCCTGGATAGCTATACACGTTTTGAAAATATTGCATTTGAAAGATAGAATATAGCTATTCACCAACTTAGAAACGGGGACAAAATAATTTATATGAAAAAAAAAGCAAACTATCCTCAATATCGTGTACCCTGATTTTTAAAATCGAAGTAAATCAACAGAGTCATAAATCTGGATCAAAGGGGAAAAATTTTGCCGGGATTTAATATACCGTTGGGATCAAAAATATTTTTTATCTTTTTCATAAGTCCGAGTTCTACGGCACCTATCTCTTTTTGAATATAGGGTAACTTGGCTATACCAATACCATGTTCTCCTGAAATGGTTCCGCCCAGTTTGAGTGTATATCCAAACAGCGCTTCAACGGCGTGTTCTGCCTTTTTAAGATCTTCTTTATTATTTTTATCAAGCATTATATTAAAATGAATATTTCCGTCTCCGGCATGGCCGAAACTTACCATTACAAGTCCGGTTTTTTTTCTTAATTCATCTATTTTTTTTACAATATCAGGTATCCTGTTTCTCGGTACCACAATATCTTCATTTATCTTATCCCTGCCATATCTAAACAAAGCCGGCGAAATCGCCTTTCGAGCTTTCCAGAGTCTGTCAGCATCTTCTTTATTGCCGGCTTTTTCCACTTTCGCAGCCCCATAGGAAATACAAAGTTCTTCTATCTGATTTATCGCAATCTCAACTTCTTTCTTTTTTCCATCAACATCAATTAAAAGCAATGCATCAGAATTAACAGGTAGTCCCATCTTGAGATACTCTTCAACACATCTAATTGAAGCATTGTCCATATATTCTATTGTTCGCGGTATTATGCCATATTGAATAATCGCTGAAACCGCCTTTGCAGCGGTTTCCATATTATTAAAAATAGCGGTCATAGTACTGACTCTCTCCGGGAGTGGTAAAAGTCTGAGAGTTATACGCGTAATTACTCCCAGCGTCCCTTCTGAGCCAACAAGAAGCCTGGTCAGATCATAACCTACCACCCCTTTGGCTGTACGTACTCCGGTATTTATAATTTCTCCGGTTGGAAGGACAGCTTCTATCCCAAGCACGTAATCACGTGTAACACCATATTTAACTGCACGTGGGCCGCCGGCACATTCTGCCAGATTGCCGCCCAGAGTGCAAAATTCAGAACTTGAGGGATCCGGGGGATAAAAAAGGTTTTCCTTTTCAACAGCTTTATGAAAACGGCCGGTCACAACACCCGACTCAACGCTGGCAATAAGGTTTTCCTTATCTATTTTTAGAATACGATTAAATCCGGTCATAACAAGAATAATCCCTCCTTTTACAGCAAGAGATCCTCCTGTCATTCCTGAACCGGCCCCTCTTGGAATAACAAAAAAACTATCTTTATTGGCAAGCTTCAGAATAGAAGATACTTGCAGGACATTTTGAGGAAACAGGACTGCATCAGGCAGATAAGTCTGTGCAGTCGCATCATATGCATAGCATGCAAGATCTTCTTTATCTCTGCTGAAATTGGACTTGCCTGCTATATCTTTAAGCTTTTTGAAAGTTTTATCACTAATTGTCATTGACAAGCTATCCATGTTCCTCAGAATTCTCCGGATTCAAGTTTTTTGCTGAAAATTTCCATCTGTTTCTGCAAAGCTCTTTTTTCTTTTAACCCTCGCTCAACGATACCAATGGAATGAAGGGCTGTAGCATGATATCTGTTGAAACTTTTACCAATTGTTTGAAGAGGCAAATCTGTATATCTCCTTGAAAGGTAAATTGCTATTTGTCTTGGACGAACAAAGTTTTGTTTTCGGGAACTTGAATTAATATCTTTTATAGAAATATTGAAATGCTTGCACACAAGTTTCTTGATAACATCTATTGTAATATTTTTACGTTGCCTGATTATATTCTGGGCTACACTTTTCGCAAGATCAAGGTCAATCGGCACTTCAAGAATGGATGACTTGGCTATAACCCCCAGAAGTCCGCTCTCAAGCTGCCTGACATCCGCTGTCAGTTCACTTGCGAGATAATCAATTACTTCATCATGTAATTTATGTCCTTTATTTTTCGATTTTTTCTTTAATATTTTGACTCTTGTCCTGAAACCGGGAGGGTCAATATTTGAAATAAGACCGTATGAAAACCGCGATACTAATTTTTCATTAAGTTTAGGAATATCGGAAGGGAGATAACAACTTGAAAAAATAATTTTCTTATCTGCTTCAAAAAGATAATCAAGAATTAAAGCCAGCTCAATCTGTGTACGCTCCTTTCCACTTAAAGAATGCACATCTTCAAGAAGCAATACATCACATCCATTCCTGTATTTTCCCTTGAATTCATTAATTGAACCATTCCTAAAAGCATTAACCATCTCATTGGTAAACTCTTCTGCGGTTATATAATATACATGTTCTGCTGGATATCGAGATATTATATGGTGACCCACGGCCTGCGAAAGATGACTTTTTCCCATTCCCATTTTTGATAATAAAAATAAGGAATTTTGCTGCGAATTCTTTTTGGAAGCAAGGTTAACTGCCGCTAAATAAGCAAAGTCATTATTGTTGCCGACAACGAACTGATCAAAAGTAAAATCTTTTCTTAATAATCGGCCATTATACGGACGCAAATTAATCCCTGGCAGAGGGAGCTGGATATTATTATCCTTTTTAAAACATGAGTTCTCTTTTTTACTGGTTTTGCAGAAAATCTCAATGCTAAGCTTGTATGCTTTACCGGAAGTTTTTTTTATTTCCGTTTCTATAATTGAACCATAGTGGTCAAGAATATGCTTTTTTGAAAAAGTATTTGCACACGAGAATACAATACAATTCCCCTTACATTCTATAAAGGCTACCGGTTCAATCCACATTTTATAACTATGGACAGGAATCTGTTTTTTAATCGACCGTTTTACTTCTTCCCATATCTGTTTCATAGGGCATTACAATCCATATTCCAAAAAATAAGGTTAATATTAAAAGTTTTTCAAACGACTTTGCAAACCAAGAAAAATCAAGCTGTTTGGAAAAAATATTCAAATATAAATTTGAACCTGAATTGAACAAATTTTGGTTTGATCTGCACATCTCTTCCCCAAATCGCTCAAATTAGGAACGTAAACGAAATAATTTCATCAACTATGCATCATAGATTCGGACCGCCTTTGTTTGATCTAAAATCTCAAAAGTATCAAAATAGCTCGCTATTCCTTCAACTTTTGTGCCTATTTTAAATCGGGCAGATCAAACAAATCCAACCAAAATCTATGCGCCTACTTGATGAAGTTAATTCGTTCACGTTCCTAATGTTTAAAAAAGATTTTTTGAAACGTATAAGAAGAATCGAAAAATTAAATAAGGATTAGGGATCCAAAAATTCTTGTGAAATTTAATGGCTTGATTAAGCTATCAGCACCTTTCTGTCAAACCTGAATAATAATGTTTTACGCCTGTTTCGTAAAAAGTTATTAACAATTTATAGTTATCTGTTTTTATTGATCAATATTTTAAACATATAAACAACTACTTCTAAATACAAACATTTTTGCAAAGAGATTTTTTTGCAAACATTTTATGGAGATCCATCATTATCAGCACATTATTTACAATAATGAACTATTCAAAAAGCTCGCCAATCCTTTCATTATCTTTAATTTTCAAAAAAAAATGCAAGCATCTTTGTAATAAAACATTTTTTAAATAACATCATATAGTTACCCCGTTCACGTTCCTGACCGTTATCGAATTGTATACCGGGAGCTGAAGGCTTCAGTTTAGCCATCTGAATTAATAAATTCGAAATCTCAGATTTATTTAGAGATTGTTTGATATTATTCAGAAGTTATGATATTATTAAAATAGTTCGGTGGGAAAAAGCTTAATGATCTTGATTTGTTTTTTAAAAATACGTTTTGAATGGCGTACCGGTTTCGTTCTTAAGGGAAAATATATTTGTCAAAGTGGCAACAACCTGAAGTCTGGAACCATTAGATTTTTTTTGAAAGGAGATTGTCACTATGGCGAATGGAATTGTGAAGTGGTTTAATGACCAAAAAGGTTTTGGATTTATTGAACAAGAAGATGGTCCTGATGTATTTGTTCATCATTCAGGAATCAATTCATCTGGGTTTAAAACCCTTAATGAAGGTGATCGGGTTACATTTGATATTGAGCAAGGGCAAAAAGGCCCTGCTGCTGTAAATGTAACTGTAGCTTAGCCTTAAGCTCAATTAGTTAATAAAAAAAGGCACTCCGTCAAATTAGCGCAGAGTGCCTTTTTTTGTTGGCAGATATAGTGTAATCCTAAAAAAATGTTCGGGGTAGAAAACGATCAGGGGTTAATTAAATCACAGCGTAGTCTTGCCTTTGAAACTCGGACAACTGTGTTTTTCTTCAACATGAGGCTTGATATCCAAAACAGGTGTCCCATCACGCATATCAATTCCTGTTACGTAAACGAAGTTATCTTTTCTCCCGACAACTTCCAAAACCGACATGCCAACAGGATTCGGCCGGATTGGCGAACAAGTGCTGAAGACGCCTAATTGCTCTCCACGGTGTGGAGGTGTCTGGCTGAGAAACTGTGAAATAAACTCAGGGCTTTGATGAAAATAAAAAATCACTACAATACGTTGGCCGACTCTGATATCTTTAAGCCCTTCTAAATATTTTTTATCTATAACCAATGCCCCTTCTTCATCCGAAACACTCCAATGTCGGGGAATTTTTTCAGCATCAGTCTGAACAAAACCTATAGGTTCCATTTCGACGCTCATATTATTCATTTTAGCTCACAAGTACAGCGTAAAAAACCCTGTTTTTGTTTTGACATTTTTTGAGGGTACTTTAGAAACCTGGTATCAAGTATCGCGCTGCTGGAAATGTTTTGAGATTAGATTCAAGGGGAAAGGGTTCGGTCTAAGAGTTTGATGATTGTCGGTTTATATGCATCTTTCCTGGATAGCTCATTTCCTTTTGTTTTAACAAAGAAAAATGAAGTAAATAGAAATAAAAAACCAACAATTATTGACAATATTGTCTGATCATAATTCAATATTGGTGCAAGTTTTTCGCCGATAACCACGCCTATAATCAGAAATAAAACTGGAATCATATACACAAGAAAAGTTGCTTTTAATAATGAAGACGTTTCAAAATTGATAACAACCTTGTCATTGACCTTTGCCTTTGCAGCATTTATTGCTTCAATCTCCACATCATCATTGGACGTCCCTCCTCCGGTATCACAAAAACCTTTTGCAGAGCATGATTCACAGGCAGCGCATTTAGTGCATTTAACCCATGCTGTAGATGAATAAACCTTTGTTACAATGCCTTCTGCAGTTGCCAAAATACTATTCCCTGATGCCTTAGTGCCTTTATGGCTTGAACTATTATAAAAAAGTTTTGTGTTATAAATAAATTATATTTGCTGCCGGATTATCCTGGATTGGGCTTTAAAATTTTAGTGCGGCATATATGTGTGAAAAATTTTAAATGGTATTCTATTTTTAGATATGTCCAGGGGAGCATTGCAATATATTTACTTATGCGCCCCTGGTAGTTCCAATTTTTTTAAACCATTCCTTTGAATGCAAAAAATGCAAGGGAAAGCATTCCCGCAGTAACAAGCCCGATAGCAGTATCTTCAAGCGGTTTTGGGACCCTGGCAAGGAGAATACGTTCACGTACGCCGGCAAAAAGAACAAGAGCAAGACCAAAACCAGCGGCATAGCTAAATGATGTAACAAGGCTCTGCATAAATGTATATTCTTCATTAATATTTATTAGACAAACACCCATTACAGCGCAGTTTGTTGTAATCAGCGGCAAAAGATACCAAGCCCTTTATACAACGCCGGAATGCTCTTTCTTAAGAACATCTCAACAAACTGTACAAGAGAGGCTATTACAAGAATAAAAGCAATAGTTCTAAGATATTCAAGATTGAACGGTTTTAAAACATATGCCTCAATAAGCCATGTTATTGCTCCGGCCATAACCAGAACAAAAATTACAGCCATACCCATCCCGATTGCTGTTTCCATTTTCTTCGATGTCCCCATAAAAGGACAGCAACCCAGATACTGGGCAAGCAGAATGTTGTTAACAAGGACACAGCTTACAGCGAGGAGTATATATTCGCCCATTTAATTTTCTCCTATTTATTTCCTGCAAGGTTCATCATAGAGAGCATAAGACCAAGACACACAAAAGCGCCCGGGGCCTCGACCATGAATGTAAAAGGCTGAAAAGATTGCCCGAATACAGACATTCCGAAAAAAGTACCGTTTCCAAATACTTCACGTAAAGCTCCTATGGAAACCAGGGAAAGGGTAAACCCGACACCTATTCCAAATCCATCCGCTATTGAAGGAATAACACCGTTTTTGTATGCAAATGCCTCGGCGCGTCCAAGTAGAATACAGTTAACAACAATAAGCGGTATGAATATCCCAAGCTTTAAAAAAAGCGCATATGTATATGCCTGCATAAGAAGTTCCACCACGATAACAAATGTAGCGATAATAACAATAAAACAGGCTATTCTTACTTTTGAAGGAATTATGTTCCGCAGTAATGAAACAAGTATATTGGAACATACAAGAACAAAGATTACAGCCACCCCCATTCCCAGTCCATTTTCTACCGATTTAGTAACAGCAAGTGTGGGACAGAGGCCAAGTACAAGCCTGAATGGTGGTATCTCATCCCACAAACCTTTAACGAATTCCTGAGTGATAGACTTAGCCATCTTTTACTCCCTAGTTAAATTCCTTTATTTTTTCAGCAATCTGAGGTTTTAAACGTTTATAAATTTCTGCGGCATTTGATACGCCGCCGCAAACACCTCGTGAGGTAACAGTGGCTCCAGATATGGAGTCAATCTCTCCGCCGTCCGGTTTGACCTTGCAGGGTTCAACCGCGGCTAATCCCTTAAATTGATTTGAAAACCTAGGATCTGTTTTTGCCTTGGAACCTATGCCGGGTGTTTCACTGTGGGTGGTTACACCTATGTCGATAATATTGTCGTTATCTAAACTTACACCAACCATAAGGCCAATATTACCGCCAAAGCCTTTCCCGGTTCCTTCAAAAGCAACGGCATTGGCCTTTCCGTCAAATATACCTACAAAGAAGCTTCTTTCAATGTCTCCGTCCTTGATTTTAAAGCGGTCAACAATAGGATCATTGGAACATCCCTCAAGAATACTCCTTATTGCAGGCCCTTTAACAAACAGCAACTGCTGGGTTTCGATTTTATCCTTGGTTCCTCCGCGAATTGCAGCAAGAAGGCCTCCGGAGAAAGAGCTAAGCACAGTCAAAACCACGATCATTTTTATTATTTCACGCATTTTTTTAAGCTACCTTTCCAATCGCTTTTGGTTTAATCTTATCTAAAAGCGGATTTACAAGGTTCATAATCAGGAGCGCAAAGATCACGCCATCAACATAAACGCCGATATTTCTGATGAGTACGGTCATAAGTCCTGCACCGGCGCCGTAAATAAGCATGGGAATAAAATTGACCGGTGAAGAGGAATCTTCAGTTGCAAGAAAAAAGGCGCCAATCAAAGTATAACCTGTGAAAAGATGAATAACCGGACCCGCATAACGCGCGGAATCGGTCATATTGAATATAAGAGCAGTAAGAAAAACACCGAATAGAAAGGAAAAAGCTATTTCCCACCTGATGATTCCTCTGATAATGAGATATATCCCTCCAACAATAAGGCCGATACCAAAGGTTGCACCTATTCCACCTGACTGTTTGCCCATTAAAAGATCACCCATGCTGAATGAATCAACAGCAGATACACCAAAATGTTTCAGAGCGGCAAGAGGGTAAACCATAGCAAAATCGAAATCGTAATTTATAAGCGCTTCGTTAAAATCAAATATATCTTTCCATGATATCATAAGAATAGCCATGGCAACCACAACAGGATTAAAGGCATTGCCACCGATTCCACCATAAATCTGTTTTCCAATAATAATAGCAACAAATGTTCCAATTATTACAAGCCACCATGGCGCTGTTGCCGGCAAAAGCATACCGAATAGAAGACCGATAATAGCAGCATTGCCATCTCCAATGGTAATTGGACGTTTCGCTATACGACAAAACGCTAATTCCCAGATAATGGCCGAGGATATGGCAAGTGATATAACACCGACAGCCGACATGCCGTAATAAATGATGCCAAGTAGTATTGCCGGGAAAGCCGCAAAAGCCATATTATAATTTCGTGTAGATATTTTGCTTCCATCGTGCCAGAAAGGGGCATGTGAAACTATGAATTTGTTATTATCAGCCATTAGTTGCCTCCGCTGTATTTGCCATGCCAAGCTCATATTTTGCCGACCTGATATATTGGAATATCGGCATTCCGGATACACAAACATAACTGCAAAGACCGCATTCAATACATGAATGCAAATCGTATTGATCTGCAGCTTCTTCATATTGTCCGGATTCAAGAAACCGGACAAGCAGGTTAATCTGAATATTTGCAGGGCATACCCTTATGCAGTCGCCACAGTTTGTGCAGGGGTAATCTGAAATAACAGGTATATCTTCTTTATCCTGTACAATAATAGCATCTGTGTCAGGCTGAACCGGATGATCCTCTGAATAGACAGAAGAGCCCGTCATTGGGCCACCGAATATTATCCTGTCATTTTCGTTTAAAGTAATATTAAAAGCCTTGAATATTTCGCTGGCCGGTGTTCCGAGTTTGGCAGATACAAGTGATTTAGAGCCGTCTTTCTTAACAAGAGTCAAAATTTTTGTTACCGGTATCTGACCGGTGTTAAAAGCATTTCCGATAGATGCAACCGCTTCAGCACTGATAAAACAAACCCCGATATCTTCAGAATTTTTTCCTGCCGGCACTTCCTTGCCCAGAATGTCTTTCATGATAAGATGCGGGAGTGCGGATGGATATGTATCATTAACCTGTTTTACTTTTTCACCGGTCGCGGAGAGTTCATGCATCTGGCCTTGTGAAGCGACCATTATAATATCATTAACTCCGGTTATTGTTTTTAGAACACTTATTCCATTTTTTATTGCATCAATATCGGACTTAACAACATACTGATTTGTTGTTATCAATAAATCGCTGTCGGCACAACAAACAACAATTGTATTTACAGGTTTGCTTTTGTCGGAAAACAACTTGACCGGAGAATTGCCAGGAACAAATGCAAGATAGTTTTTGACGGTTTCAATAGTGGCATCCTTTGATCCGCCTGCGGTTGCCTTGAACTCATCATCTATTTCTTCATCATCAGCTACTTCAATTGCGATGGCAGTATAAGATCGACCAAAGTCACCTGTATAAGAAGATATTGACGATACTTGTCCCGTAACACTTGAAATAACATATTCATCACTTTCCTTGTACAGTAAAAGCTTCTGTCCGGTTTTAACGGTCGCCTTTTTCTTAAGTAACAGGTTCTTTTTGTCAAATGGACAGTTTGATAAAATAGTAATCTCTTTTGGAGTTGGGATTTGCTTAAGGGAAGGCGTATCTTCAATAGATCCGTATTCAAGTCGTGGTTTTAACAAACCGATAAAAGATCTTTTTATCATAGTTCCAACCTTTCTTAGCTCTACTCGCTTGCTTCACCTGAATGCTATCAATGGCGGTCAGGTTTGTTAAACAAAACAAAACGAAGCCAAGCGTTTTTTTATTCAATTAACAAATAAACTATTTGCTTACATTACATGGCACAATTCACATTTTTCAGGACCTGCTCCGCTTTCCTTATGACAATCAATACATTGTGCATGGAAAGCATCAGCTCTGCCCGGTACATCTTCGTCCTGGCTCTCAGGTTCATGACATTCTCCGCAGGCTTGGGGATTTGTCTCACCTTCTTCAAGATTATGATGGCAGTCACTGCATGAGATGCCATAACCCGATTCTACAGTATGTGTCTTGTGATCAAATAAAATCTTTCCGGCAACACATTTAAACATTAACCTGACCGGTTCTTCCTGGGCCTTAGCAGGAAAAGCTGCATAACTCAGAACACCCACAACCAACAAAATAATAGCCAGGCCGTAAGCTATCTGAAGTTCTTTGTTCGAGATCATAATTCTATCCTTTCAAAAGCGTTATCTTTGAGACCTTTGCAAAACACCCCTTTTTGCTCAATCACTGCGTCAGTCTCAAATTTTAAGCCCCAAAATACTCAATGTATTCCTACGGTTAAACCTGATTTAAAATTTAGTCGCCTTCCTTAGTACTCGAACAAAATTGAACCTTTTTCAAGGGTCGATCTTTGTAAAAGTGGGTGTAAGAGTAAAATTAAAAATATATACCATAATGTAAAAATACTATCAAGTAAAAATCATGTCATCAGAGTGTGTAGTTTTATGTCCGGACTGCCATTGCTTTATTCAACAACCCAAACAGTACAATCTTTCATATTCTGTACAATCTTATTGGATACACTTCCCAATACAAAGGCAGTGGTGGCGGACAATCCTCTACGTCCCACTACAACTGTGTCATAATTTTCTTTTCCTGCCTCTGCTATGATATCCCTGGCAATCCCGACAACCTTGTTTTGCATTTTTACTTCAACATTATCGTCAGAAAATCCTGCATTAATTAAAATGGTACGGCATTCCTCTATTCTTGATTCAGTCTTCTTTTTTTCTTCATCAACCATCCATCTAAGTTCAATAACCTTTTCTGAAAAGAACGGCTGTTTGAGGTCTTTTTCCATCTTTTCCAGATTTAAAGACATTGTCGGCAATACGCTAAACAGAGTTATATTGACTGTGGGATTAACAGTAGAAGCTACATAGTTGACAACTTTTATTGCATACTCTGAATCATCTATGGTTATAAGCATCTTCATGGTTGTTTGTCTCCATATTTGTTATGTGACTACCAATCTCTGAATAATTCCGGTAGGACATTTTTCAAAACACTCGCCGCACCCTGTGCATTTGTTACCGTCAACTATTGCCAGGAATTTATCAACTATTATAGCCTTTTCCGGGCAAGCTTTTTTGCATTTTCCACAGCCGAGACAACCGATGTTGCATATTGACTTAACAATTTTTCCACCGTCATGTGAACTGCAAAGAGTTGCAACTTTTTGTGATTCTTTTATCAATCTGGGGATATGTCGAGGACAGATATCTACACATGTGCCGCAACCGGTGCAGAGTATTTCATTAACTACAGGCAAGCCATCTTCTCCCATTGTTAAGGCTCCGAACGGACAATTTGTAACACAGGTACCAAGCCCAAGACAACCATAAGCACAGCTTTTGTCTCCCCCTGAAAGCAGAACATCCGCGCGGCAGTCTGACATACCTTTATAATTGCCTTTTCGTTCCGCAACGCTATGAGTGCCCTTGCAAAAAATATTCACTATATCTCTTTCGGTCGCGTCAGCGGATACTCCAAGGACAGCAGCAACTGCAGCTGTAACATCATCGCCACCGGCCTTACAGGCATTTGGCGGAGTCTCGCCTGCCACCATAGCAACAGCGCAATCACTGCAACCGGCATAGCCGCATCCTCCACAGTTTGCGCCGGGAAGGCACTCATCTACCGCAACAACTTTTGGATCAACGTACACATAAAAAACTTTTGACGCAATTCCCAGTATAACACTCAGTACCAAGCCAAGGCAGCCCATTGCTATCATCGCGTTTAATAAGGGTCCCATGAAATTTGTCACCTCCAGTTAGCTATAACCGATTACTTAAACCTAAATTACTTAGTGCCTGAACGAAAACTGCCAATTTTTCCAATTTCTGCGTCAGGCGCAAATTTTAATCCTCAAAATACCCAATGTATTCCTGCGGTTAAAATTTGCGTCTTCCTTGAACTTGAAAAA
>DAOURZ010000398.1 GCA_030627475.1 Deltaproteobacteria bacterium
GCGGTTTATTGAGCGCTTACTTTCATAATGACTCATCTGAAAAAAATATTGATAGTATTTTGCCTGCTTGCATCCGGAACATTTGCTGAAGCATCAGGTGTTATTTCAGAGCAAATAGTTTTTCTTGAGGAAGACGGCCGGCACGCGCTGGTATATACAACCAGCCGCTCAGACTACTCCAAATACAATATGTGGTTTCGAAACAGAGAAGGCTATAAAACAGAAGATTACGTCAAGGATTTCCTTTACATCTATCCTGATGAACATATATGGGACACAACTTCAAAAAACGGCTATACCCTTCTTAAATTGCCCGAAAAAAGTTTTGCCAGTCTTGAGCGGGTTGACCTTGAAGCAGGCTTACAGGTCACTGAAGATGGTGTGTATGATTTTAATAACTGGCGAGATAAAATCAAAACACCCGATGGCCATTATGGACTCTGGAACAGTCCTGGCAACTTTAAAAAGATTGCTTATTCATGGGTATTTCCCAAAAACCTGGAACCTTTTGAATACAAAGCTAATCACAAAGGCAAATGGGTGCATCGTCACAACACTATCACGTATTATGGATCAAACGTAAATGATCTTGAATTTCAGATAACATACCGCCCATCAAGCCATGCAATCTATGAGGCGCTCAGAAAAAAGCTTGCAGACGAAAAGCTGGTTGAAATTTCACAGGAACCCACCGGGGTCAAGATTACGGTCGCTGCAACTGTGCTCTATCCGTCAGGGATTGCAGTATTGTCTGACAAAGGAAAGTCTATACTTTGCAAGGTGGCGAAGACACTCAAAGAGCGAAAGAATGTAAATATCATAGTTGAAGGACATACCGATAATGTACCAATCAGCCCCAAGCTTGTGTCAACATTTGCAACAAACTGGGAGCTGGCTTCTGCTCGTTCCATTAATATTGTACACTTTTTCGTAGAAAAAGGGATAGAGGAGTCTCGTTTTGAGTCGAGGGCATTTTCCTTCCAGCAACCGATTGCTTCTAATGAGACACAGGAAGGCAAGGCAAAAAACCGCAGGATCGAACTGCTGCTTGAAGAGAATGGCGGAAAATAAGGGTGGTGGAAAAATAACAAAACTGTCCTTAATGATTGAGAAAAGAGGAGAATACATAATGAGAAAAGAACATATAATGAAAAGATATTTCTTTTTTGCTGCATTAGCATTAATGACGGTAATATTTTCATGCACATCGTTGTATGCAGGGCATAACCATCTTGATCACTTCTATGTTGGGGCTGGTGGTTCTTATGCTGTTGAGGATTTTGATGATAGTCCTGATTATGACAATTCATGGGGAGTAAATGCAAAAATCGGTTATCACACACACCCTCTTTTAGATATTGAACTTGATTTTAACTACTTGAATAACTTTGAATATGGTGAGAGTTACAAAGTATCTGGTATACATTTTGAGGGGGAAGTCGATCTTGAAATATTCACATTTATGTTTGCACTGAAAGGGTATTTTCCGATTTCCACTGAAAAAGTAAAATTATCGACAGTTGTCGGCGCAGGACTTATGCATGCTGATGCAGAATATGAATTTTCTATTTCAAAGTTGCCTGACAAAATATCTATTTCAGGCTCGGATGACGAGATAGATTTGTGTGGCAAGGTTGGATTAGGATTAAACTTTTTTACAACTCAAGACGTTTCCCTCGGTATTGAAGGAAACTACACATTTGGATTTGGCGATCTTGATACTATCAGGTATTTCAACTTCACCATAGGAGCTGCTTATCATTTCTGAAAAAAGATAGTAACCGAAAACCGTGAACTGTTATAACCACAATAAAGGTTAACAAATGAAAACAATGCATTTCAGAATATTTTTTCTCATAGCAACTCTAATATCAGGCATTTTATCAGGCTGTACCGCACAGGAGCAA
>DAOURZ010000341.1 GCA_030627475.1 Deltaproteobacteria bacterium
GCCCTAATGAACGTGGACGAAATAATTTCCCCAACTTTATGCATCAAAGCTTCAGGCCGCCTTTATTCTATTTCAAATCCCAAACATCTTGAAATGGCTCGCTATTCCATCAATTTTTGTGATCTGAGTCTGTATTTGAGATTTGGGCAAATTCAACCCAAATCTGTACTCGTGCTTGTGGAAGTTATGTCGTCCACGTTTCTAATCATGAACATTTAAACCTGTAAACGGTTGTGATAAATGAAATATTTGAAGCAAATCGTCAGTCTTGTTAAAGGAATAATTGGCTTTCTTCTTCCTTATTTTTTATCTAATGTTTATTTTGGAAGGAGCTCTGAAAGTTTACCAGACAATTCCATTATCTTTTTTCCTTGCAGTGAAAATATCCTTTGTTGCGGGATTTCAGGCATTATTTCTTTTAAGCAAAAGAGGAAAAAGATTGATTCTATAGATTTAACATCAATAGATGAAATGGCCTTAAAGATTGGTAAAAAAGGCTACATGAACTGCTCTCCTCAAGATAATAAATTTTTAATTATTGATTATTTGGGTGGTCGGGAACTCATAAACTCATTTCAGCATTCTGTGCAGTCATTAAAGGGAGACGATTGTTTTGCTGAATGTTTTATTGGAAAAGATATCCGGAACAAACTATTAAAAATAGCTGACAATCTTAATGATATTATAAACAGAGAATCAAGATTGCTGTCTGATAATATGGGACGGCTTGACGCTGATATGGTTGATTCAATGTCCCGTAGAATTGAGAGTCTAAAGGATATTTCATGGTGCATTACTTCTGAATTTCTGGATAATATTGTCAAAGTTGATGAGCTTTTTAACCGGAATTTTCAGCCAATTACTTCTTCCTCATTAAAAATCGTAAAAAATATCAATGCAGTTTTAAACGCTATTGACCGTCTTGAAGTAAGAGGCCGTGATTCAGCAGGCATATCTCTTTTGTTTATCCTTGAAAACGTTGAGTTCGAAAGATTTAAAGAAAAACTTGGCAAATCAGATAATATCAATCTTCCAGATCAGTTTAGAATGCGGTCAAACCAGGATGTGCTTGTCAACACGGGCATGGATATTCATGAAACAAAAGATAAAAACGGAGAAAAATTTGTTTGTATATCAATGACCTATAAGATTGCCGCTGAAATAGGAAGCCTTGGAGACAATGTTGGTTTTTTGAGAAATCAGATAAAAAACGATCCGGTTTTTCAAACACTTATCTCCTGCCCATACAAATATTATACTGTTGGAGCCCATACTCGCTGGGCGTCTGTCGGAGCTATTACTGAATCAAACTGTCATCCGGTTGACAATAAAGGGACCGAAAAAATATCAGATAAAAGCGGAATAATTCATGTTTGTCTTAACGGAGATATCGACAATTACATTGAGCTTAAAGAAGAATATGAAAGCAAAGGTAATTTTATACATAAGGATATTACGACGGATACAAAAATCATTCCCTTGCAAATTGAAAAATATATATTGCAGGGGAATGATCCGGAAGAAGCATTTCGTTTGGCAGTCAATGATTTTGAAGGTTCACACGCCATATCCATGCATTCAGACCTTGCTCCCGGCAAACTTTTTCTGGCCCAGAAAGGCAGTGGTCAGGCTATCTTTATAGGACTATCTGAAGATCATTATATGCCTGCCTCTGAAGTTTATGGTTTTGTGGAGCAAACTCCGTTTTATCTCAAGATGGACGGAGAAAAAGTAGTTGAAGGAAAGAATGGCAAAACTCAGGGACAGATTTTTGTGCTCAACCAGGAATCCGGTGGAGCCATCCAGGACATTAAAGCAATGTTTTATGACGGAACCCGGGTTGAAATTGGGGAAAAGGATATAAAACATACGCAGATAACATCAAGAGACATAGATCGTCAGGGGTTTCCACATTATTTTCTGAAAGAAATTTCCGAAGCTCCTGTTTCAGTGGAAAAAACTCTTCAGAATTGCTGGAAGATTGAAGAAGACGGGAAGCAGAGATATGTATTAACACTTGATGAAAAAGTTTTTCCGATATCCATTCAGCAAGCCTTTATAAATAATAAAATACGGAGAATTTATTTTGTAGGTCAGGGTACAGCTGGAGTTGCTGCGCAAGTATGTTCAGACATTTTGAATTACTACATTGATAAGCCGTTTTTTACTGTCTGTTCACTTAAAGCATCAGAGCTTAGCGGATTTAAGCTTAATGAATATGATAAAAAAGACAGTATGGCAGATGTACTTGTTGTAGCTATTAGCCAGTCCGGCACAACAACGGATACAAATCGCACTGTGGATATGGTTAAAGAACGAGGTGCCCATACCATTGCCATAGTCA
>DAOURZ010000240.1 GCA_030627475.1 Deltaproteobacteria bacterium
AGGAAACAAAGCGCATTGAATCGAAAATTGACGCTACAAAAAAACAATTACAGAAAGAACTTCAGCTGGCTAACAAAGGAAGCAAAAAAAAGCATCTAAAATTACAAAAAGAGATACATGAAATAGGAATGAATCTAAAAAACACAATCGTAGGTTCTGTTAAGCTTGAAGTTCTTGGAATTCTAACTATTTCATACGGAATATTTATCCCAATAATTTATTAGCTGTGCCGAACCAGGCGCTACCTTAAGGCGAAAGATGTCAACCCTTTTTTTAAAAAAATAACGGTTTTTTTTAAAAGCGGCCAGCAAGCAGGTGCATAGATTTGGCTCAGATTTAACCGATCTCAGATCACAAAAGTTGAAAGAATAGCACAAGCTATTTTAATATTTTTGTAATCTGGTACCCGCCAGCCATACATTAAAATAAGTATATCTAACTGATGCAGAATGTAGGCGTTGCGACCAGGTTGGTTGATAAGTTACAAATAGTGTAACGCTTTTTTTGGATTTAGTGACGAAATAGTGTAACGCCCTATAACCTCTTGAATTAATAATAAATATAACAAATAAATGTGAAAAAATGGAAAATAATAAATTTATTAAAAATTTAAAAATAAAATAATATCCCGCCTATCCCGCTGAATTCATAGTGTTTTTATGCGTTACACTATTTCGTTAAAAAATGACTGAAAAGCGTTACACTATTTGTATCTTATTACCAGGTCGGGCAAAGGTGGCCTGAAGTTATGATGCATAGTTGCGGAAGTTATTTCGTACACATTCCCTAAACCGAAGTTCCCCCCTCGGTCTAATAATATCAGGCACTTAACTATGCTGTAGTCATGTAACAGGCATAATGATTTCAAATAGTTACGAGTCTATGGGGGAACTTCGGCCTAAAAGGATTCAAATAGAGAAAACTATGCAAAAACCGCAAATTGCTGGCATGACACGATTAGTATATTTTAACATCTTGTAATCAAAAAATATTTCGGCTCCTTCCAAGTCTAATGACATCCACTCAGCGACTGGCAATACTACCATTTTTCGGTCCTCGTTTGTAACGGGACACCCCTACTTTATCGGCCATGTCGGGAGTACCCGGCGATAAGTGACAATATTGTGGAGATGATGATTCCATAAAGGATCATAAGCGCTTTGTGGTCATCTTAATGCCGGGGTTCACTGGACTTATGCTTTTTTTAAAATTTTATCAAATGTCAATTACTTTGTTTGGTCATAATTGCTGTAATTGTTGTCAATTCTGTCATGATAGAGTCATAAAAAGTTGTCATTTTACGATGGCGAAGCCTTAAGTAAAATGATAACTTTTTATGACCCAGCAAGCGATAGCGCGTTAGGTAACGCTTTAACTGGTATTCTATTAATGAGCATCTTGAGTTTTTGATGATTATGGCCGATTTCAACTACCGATTTCGTAATCATCCGGTAAATTTAAAAAATCTTTTTTCGCCAATTGATACTCAATCAAATACCCAATTTCGCCTTTGCGTTTGATCTGCGAAATCATCCACTGCGGCAATCGAATTGTCACAAGTTCGCGTCTCAAATGTTCCGGTTTCTTTTTTCGGCCTGCACCCTCACGTCTTCCGCCTCGCATTTTACCTCCAAAACATGCAAATTATTTGATTACCGTATTACACTATTCAAATAAATATGGTAAAAACGTATCAATTTTATTGATTTCCGTATAACGCTATTCAAAATTAACAGGGTTAAAGCGTATAATTTATTTGATTTCCGTTAAACAGTATTCAAAAATATATGGCTCAGCGGGCATTTCAATAAATCCAGATTCTTGGCTGCTTGTCATTTCTGACAATATGTCGGGAGTACCCGGCAATAAGTGACATACTGTTGAGATGATGATTCCCTATGGGATCACGAGCGATTGGCGGTCATCTTAATGCCGGGAGTTCACCGAACTTATGCTTTTTTTAAAATTTATTACGCAACCTTTAAATACAGGCTCTCGCTATCAAAGAATCTTTTTTCATCAAAGGCTTTTCCGGATTTATACCAGCCATAAAACTTTTTAAGAAAATTGCGCATAACAATAGTCATTGCTTTATTGCCGGGTCTTTTCTCTTTTTCTTTTTTTACATGATAATAATCTCCGTAAAGACAGTCTTTTTTTACAAGCGGCAGGATAATGTTATCAAGCACCTTTCTGCCAAGGGGTCTGCCTTTTTTTGTGATCTTGTTTTGACCCTGGTATTTACCGCTTTGACGCATTCGAATATTAAGTCCAAAATATCTCATTAATTTGCGCCAGTTGGAAAAATCACTTATCGGTCCGGTTTCACCAAGCAGTCGGGCAATGTTCTTGGCGCTGATCACTCCAGAAGTCGGTGACGGAATATTCGGATCATTTTCACGTAACCGATCCAGTATCTCAATCATTTTCCTGACTATATCTTCTTTCTTTTTGTCATGTTCCGAATAATCCTGAAACAATTGATAAAACCGATATTGTAAAACCTCAATATAACCAGGCGACAGTTCGTTTAATACCGAACTCTGAGCGTCCTCGAAGAGGCGTTTAAGCGTCATTGCCCGGATTCTTGGCGCTACCCGTTTCATTGTCTTGCAAAACCGATTGAAACCGGATTTCACGATCCGGTATGGATTACAGCTATATTTTTCTACCAAAGCAAGACCGGAAGTGCTGTAAAGAAAATCCTTTTTAAAAGAATAATCACAGAATAATTCCACCATGAGCTTATTCAGTCTTCCCTTCAGCCGTACTATTTCCACATCTGTTTCATCGTAAATTTTACCAAGCTTTCTGAGCATCAGATAATCTTCACCTATCATGCGATGCTTGATTACTTTATCCAGACTTGCCAGGGTGCTGATTACTCGCGGATCTTTAATATCGGTCTTTCCGGTATCATTGGTTTCTACCACTCTAAACTTTTTGACACTTTCTGCATTGACGTAACAGGTCAAACAGCCATTGCGTCTTGCTGTACGAAGCAGGCTGTTTTGATACTGGCCGGTAGGTTCACAAATGATTCGCAAGTTGTTCATCCCATGCTCTTTGGCAATATTTTGGTATTTTACTATTCGCCGCTGGATAACATCGGTACGATTGCTGCAAATGTCAGTATACTCCCTGCCGGCAGAAGCAAAAAAGAAATTCAAAGTGTCTTTGTGAACATCTACTGATATATCCATGACCTGATTTAAATTGATTTTTTCGGCAATGTGTGTAATTTTCATGTCGGCTTCTCCTTTTGCTACAAATTAATTGATTTGATTTGATAATTTGGATATTATAATCCAATTTAAAGGAGAAGCCATCTTTTTATTTTGCCTAATAGTATGTTGAGA
>DAOURZ010000363.1 GCA_030627475.1 Deltaproteobacteria bacterium
ATGATAATGCCTCTTCAAAAGTAGCGTGTATTATACTAGCAGAGCGTTTATTATCAGAGTCTTGACTTATTATTTTAATAGATTGTTTTTTATTATTAAAAATGGCTGTAAGTACGTATATGCCACTTTTTGCAACTAAAATATTAAAAGTATGCTGAAATCCTCTTTCCGTGATTTCAGCATAATCGTTGGGTTTCGTACCTCAACCCAACCTACAAAAAGCTATAATCAGAATTGCTGGGGCAAAGAAACCTTATCTGAAAGTTTATAGCTGTTCTTTATCTGCTTTCAATTCCATTTCTGCCTTTTTTTGTTCACCTCTATTTTCGTGCTTTTTCCATTGCCTGTTTCGCAACTTACTCCAATCTATTTTACGCCATAATCCTCTGGCGCTAAAACATTCCCATGCCCAGCGGAGCCATTTTATAAAGGCAAAAGCAATCCACAACGCCCAGGATAGAATTGCAATACGATAGAATGTAAGTGAAAGTGAAAAAACCCAGGCCTGTGGCAGAATTTCTCCTGATATATCCTGATACCATTTCAGCATGTAATCAGCGGAACCGTTTCCACTGATCTGCATATTCGGATAACCCAAAAGTCCCTGCTTGATTCCAAACAATAAAGAACCGAATGCAACGATGGAAAGGAATATAAGGGAAATTTGAAATAAATTAAATGTAAAATCTGACAATTTATCAGCAACCTGTTTTCGGTAGCCAAGCACAAGAAACCAGCCGGCTACCGGTATTGCAATCAACAAAGAGCCTTGAGTTAATCCAAGACTTAAAAGAGCCCAGTGATGAAATTTTAAAGGCGTTATATTTAACCGTCCAAGGCCGAAGGATAATAGAATAATCACAAAGACAACACCCCAAAATAGCACTGCCGGTCCGATATACGGACCACCGCAAAATAAAATCCATCTGTCTCTCGGCATTGAAACGGAAATAAAGGAATCAACACTTTTCATGCCAAGGTCTATCAAAGATGTTTTCAATATGGTTTCTATGTCTTTTGATTCTCTCCATAAAAGTTTTATATGCTGCTGTCCCGGTGTAAGCGGAAGGGTAACACTGTTTTTGTCTTGCCTGACAGGCTGGGACTTGCCGTTAATAGAAACAGACTGGAGTTTTGCGTTATCCGGAATCTTTATAGTATGCCTGCCGCCTCTGCTGCTTCTTATATCAAGATTCAATGTAGCATTTCTAATCCTTTTCCCAGGACTTAAAGACAGTTCACTGCTTTCGATGGTATGAGTCTGCCCCTTTATTCCTTCCGGTCTTGTAATTTTAATGGCAATTTCCTCTCCTGGCCAGGGCCGCCATTCGGGAAACCAGTTGCCGGATTTATTCTGATGATGAATTACAGGTATTCCACTGATTTCAGCATGCCATAGTGTTCCGATGTTAACCTGCCAAACTTCAGCCCAGTCAAGAGTATCTTCTGCCTTTAACACCAGTTCATCTTCTATCTTAAGTGATGAAAACCATCTGAAATTTTTCTGACCAGGAGTCATGTTCAAAAGAACATTGCCGTTTTCCACGCGAATATCAGATGTAACCGCCTCTCCTGCAAGTAAAGGCACGGACAGCGCAATTGCAGAACCAACAGGTGTCATCCTGCTGACAATGGTTTCTAACTGCCAATCTAAATCTAAATGAAAAATTCTTGTAATTTCGACAAATGACGGGAGCAGCCCTGGCTCAAAGGTTTCGGATACCGCGGTTTTATCATCATTGTCAGTACGAATCCGGGTGAACTGAAGCTGTGTATCTACGACCCCGTTATCATACAATCCATCAACGGACCAGCTGTTTGAATTGATTTCAACATAATGGGGTTTTAAAGGCAATTGCAGCGAGACAACGTCTCTTTGAGGCAAAACTCCTTTCAAATCTATTTGATGTATGCCTTCAGGGACTTTGAGCCATAAATATCCTGTAGATGGTTCGCGATACAGGCCGGAAACCGGCTTTCCATCTATCAGCACAACCTGTGGTAACCAATGCTGAACAGATCCCGGAAGAGGAACAGCCGTATTTTGATATAAACTATGGAATTCCATTTTTATATCAAGCTGGTTTTCGGTTATTCTCACTTTCATCCTCGGGCTTGACGCACAGTTCGGAGCACACAAAGGCTTTTCTTTTTCTGTCAGTTTTA
>DAOURZ010000454.1 GCA_030627475.1 Deltaproteobacteria bacterium
ATCACAAAAGTCGAAGGAATAGCGAGCTATTTCAAGATGTTTGTGATTGTAGATCGGGCAAAGACGGCCTGATGCTGTGATGCATAGTTGCGGAAGTTATTTCGTCCACGTTCCTAACGGGTAAGACCAGGACTGGTTAGTCCTGATGTATTTGATTTTTGTTTCATGAATTTAAATAATAGCTGTCCGCCTCCGCAGTAAGACGACATAGTTCCTTTTCCAGAAGAATAAGGTACCTGTTTAACTCATTTTTGTCTGCATTTCCCGGAACAAATAATGGTTTGCCATAAATACCTATGCATTTTGTAAAAGGATACGGGAGAATAAAACGATCCCAGCTTGCAAAAACCTTGATTTTTTTTGCGCTGTAGCTGAAAGGCAAAATAGGGTATCCGGTTTTTCTTGCCAGTATAATTATTCCTAATTTGGCTTTAAATCTTGGACCTTGAGGTCCATCCGGTATAATTAAGCCGGGCCTTTGTTTTTCTTTAAGGTTCTTGATCAGAGACGATAATGCTTTAATGCCGCCTTTTGTTGTTGAGCCGCGGATAGCTTCATGCCCTTGTCTTTTCAGTATTCTTACCACAAACTCGCCGTCTTCCGAATCGCTAACCATAGCGGTTCCCTTTGCTCCCTTACTCAGATAGTTTAGAAGCAGAAGTCTTGAGTGCCATACTGCCCAAATGTATTTTCTTGAATTAATATAGGGCGTTACTTTATCAAATCCTTTTAATTCTATTTTTGTTGTATAAAATAGAATATCAATTAAAAACTTGCCAAGAATACCGATAAGTTCCCATTTGATTTCAGCGAGTTTATTTTTATGCTTTATTATCTTAATATTTCTTCTCCATCATATTAAGAGCTATTTCAGCTACTCGTTTTGAAGCACCCGGTCCCCCAAGCATGTCTTTTATTTCAAAAAGTTTTTTCCTTAGCTTTTGCAGTCCGTTAGTATCATTAAACATATTAAATACAGTATCTGCTATATTTTCGGGGGATGCTTTCTCCTGCAATAATTCCGGAACAATATTTTCTCCTGCAATAAGGTTTGCAAGACCGAAATTTTTAACCTTTACCAGTAATCTGCCAAGCCAGTAACTTACGGGAGATAATTTATAAATTATTACTGTCGGGGTGCCGGAGATTGCGGCTTCTAATGTAACTGTCCCGGAAACAGCCACCACTATTTTGCACATTCCAAAGATTTTTTTAACATTTTCTGTTGATAGTTCGTAATCTGATAGTCCTTTGTGATTTTTTAATATCTTTTCAACGTGTTTTTTTTTAACGGATGGTGCTATAGAAATGATGAATTTTATATTTTTGATCCGGTCTTGAAGAATCTGTGCAGCAGTTAGCATTACCGGAAGATGTTTTATAACCTCTTTGTCGCGGGAACCAGGCAAAATGCCTATAACCGGAATTCCACGATTTTCATTTTTAAACTTTTTCTTTGTTTCCAGGGTGCAGGACTGAAGGTCATCATTCTGTGTATAATTATCCAGCAAGGGGTGTCCTACAAAGGTTGCCGGCACTTTGTGTTTGCTGTAAAAGTCTTTCTCAAAGGGCAGGATAACAGCAACATGATCCACAAGTTTCCGAATTGTTTTAACGCGACC
>DAOURZ010000079.1 GCA_030627475.1 Deltaproteobacteria bacterium
CTCTGACCATGGCGTTGCAGTAATGCATGACACAGAACCTGGCTCTATTCATGGAGCAAAGCATGCTTCTGCAGAAACCGGACATAAAGATGTTCATGGAAACGCAGAATTGCATGGCCACGAAAACGAAGGTCATGGTGGCGGTCACGGAGATCATATCAATCTTGGAGAAGTGCTTCCGCTCTGGAGCTGTATCCCTTTTGCATGCATGCTTCTTTCTATAGCGCTCTTTCCTCTTCTGGTACCAAAGTTCTGGCATCATCATTTTGGCAAGGTTTCCGCTTTTTGGGCGCTATGCATAAGTATTCCTTTTTTAATTGCATATAAGGGCACCGCAATGTATGAAATTCTTCATATAATCCTTGCTGATTATGTGCCCTTTATTGTTCTTCTCTGGGCACTCTTTACCATTTCCGGTGGCATCATGCTTAAAGGCACGTTGCGCGGGACACCGGTAGTAAACACTATTATAATACTTATCGGTACGGTGCTTGCTTCGTGGATGGGTACTACAGGAGCTGCCATGCTGTTGATCCGTCCGTTTTTAAAGGCGAATGATTACCGGAAAAACAAGACATTTATGGTGGTTTTTTTCATCTTTCTCGTTGCAAACGTAGGGGGTTCATTGACTCCCCTCGGTGATCCACCGCTATTTCTGGGATTTCTGCATGGGGTTTCCTTTTTCTGGACAATGAAGATAATGCCGCATATGCTTGTAACAGCCGGTATCTTGCTGGCAATTTATTTTATCCTCGACACATATCACTATAAAAAAGAGGGCCTGGCCTCTGCTCCTGTGGAAGAAGGGGAAAAAGAACCATTGAAATTAGTGGGATTGCACAATTTCATTTTTCTCGGTGGTGTTATCGGAGCAGTACTCACAAGCGGAATCGTGGACTGGGGCGAAGTCAACACGCTCGGGGTTCACAGGGCAGTTCAGGACTGGGCGCGGGATGGTTTTCTTATTTTAATGGGCACTCTCTCCCTGCTGGCTACTTCGAAAAAAATATATGAAGATAATGAATTTAGCTGGTTTCCTATCATTGAGGTTGCCTATCTTTTTATCGGAATATTTATTACCATGGTTCCGTGTCTTCTTATACTAAAGGCAGGCTTAAAGGGCGAACTGGCCTTTTTGATTGCCACGGTAAAGGAGCCGGTACATTATTTCTGGGTCACGGGCGCTCTTTCCGGTTTTCTTGATAATGCTCCGACCTATCTTACATTTTTTAATACTGCCCTTGGAGCCTTTTATCCTGGCATGCCGGAAGCTCAGGCCGTTCCTCTTCTTATGACGGAAACCTCAATCTATTTGAAGGCGATCTCTGCAGGCGCGGTCTTCTTTGGCGCTTTCAGCTATATTGGCAATGCACCTAACTTTATGGTGCGGTCGATTGCGGAAGAGGGAGGCACGTCAATGCCAAGCTTCTTTGGTTATATACTGAAATATTCTCTGGTCTTCTTGCTTCCAACCTTTGTGGTTGTAACTTTAATCTTCTTTTAAAAACAGGAGTACATTATGGAATTTAAAAAGATTTTATTTCCTACAAAATTTAGGGAGCTGGCATTTAATTCACTGGAATCCATTCTGGAACTTAAAAAAGCCGGGCTTAAAGAAATTGTGCTGACCTATATTATTCCAAGAGATGAGGTAGGCTTTGTGCCGTATGGCGGATATATGAAAGATGAGGAAGAACGCCTGAGAGAACAAACAAGAATCCGTTTTGAAAACTGGCAGGAAGCAATAGCGGCAGAAGGCATTGAAAGTAAGATCAGAATTGAAGTGGGAAATCCCATTCCAAAGCTTTTACGTATTGCGGAAGAAGAAAAAGTAGATCTTATTATAGCCGGCAGGAAAAAAAGAACAATGCTTGGGAAGGTTTACGTTGGATCTCACACGCTGGAACTTATACGCCGGAGTACGGTTCCTATTCTGGTAAGCAAATATATGGTGCGGTTTGAATGGGAGGGTGATCTGATTACACGGGTAAACGATCACCTTTTCACTGCTCCTCTTCTTGCTACTGACTGGTCTGTGCCCTCAGAAAAAGCTCTTAAGCTTGTCTCTTCTTTTAAAGAACTGGCCAAAAAGGTAATGATAACGCACATAATCGGAGTCAAAATTTCAAAAGGGCTTGACAAGTCTGAATTACATCGTCTCGAAAAAGAGAGTAAAGAGCGTTTGGAAGAATATTGCGACAGGTTAAGAAAAGATGGAATTAATGCGGAGCCGCACCTGTTTTCCGGACAGAGCGCACCCGAGATCATAAGGGTGGCACGGGAGCACAAGGCCAGCATGATCATTATGGGAACCACGGGCAAGGACCGTTTTAAGGAGTTCTGGCTGGGAAGTGTTTCTCACCGTGTAACGGAATCATCGGAACTTCCTGTGCTTTTGGTGCCATAATCCCGGGAGGGCGAATAGCTGATGAAAAGAATAAAAAAAGGGTGGATAATTTTTATCCGCCCTTTTTTTTATTGAGTCTGTTCTTAACTTTACAGCTTTGGTAAAGTTAATTCATCCCCGTTCCTTACGAATTATTTTATTGCGTTATTCCATCCCGATGATCTGTATTCTCTCCCATTTTTTGCAATAATTAATGCCTCTACGTTTGATAACGAACCGGCAAGATTAATACTATCTTTTGGATTACGAATAAAAAGAGCAGTAGAAAGAGCATCGGCCTGCATAACTGTAGGCGCAAGGACTGTGGCGCTTATTGTCTGAACCGGTGAATCTCCGGTTGAAGTATCAATAATATGATGATGAATTTTATCTTTATCAAAATAGTTTTCATAATTGCCGGACGTAGCTACTGCACCATTGTTTAACTTAAACAATTCAGTAATTTCTTTTTGTTCAAAAGGATCTTTTATTCCAATTTTCCAGGCTTTATCAGGCCCGTTTCCTCCAACAACTCTCAGATCACCTCCAGCTTCAATCAAGGCATATTTAATTCCGTTTAATTTTACAAGATTTGCTGCCTGATCAACAATATAACCTTTTGCTATACCGTCCAGCGTGATCTGCATTCCATCCTTAAGCAATCTTATGCCCTGTTTGTCCATTTTAATGTTTTCAAAATTAACAAGCTTCATCTTTTCATTGATCTGTTTCAACGAAGGAGAAGAATTGGTTGATTCATAAGATTTTTTATACAAACCTAAAAGTGGAAGGACTGTAATATCAAATACACCTTTACTAATATAATTATAAAAGACACTTTGATGCAAGACATCTGCTAATTCAGGAGAGATATCTTTTAAAAAGCCTTTTTGATTAAGCCAGCTTACAGGAGTATTATCAGCATGTCGATTAAAAATTTTCTCAAGTTCAGTCATCTTTGCAAAAGCTTTTTCAACGTTTTCTTCAGCTTTATTGCGGGATGAGTCTGCAATGGTTATAGTTACAATTGTTCCCATAAGCGGACGAGTTTTACTTATGGAATGAAGATTGTCCAACTGTTTGCTTTCGGCAGGTTTAGCAATTAGAGTCGGGGCAGTTAATCCTAAACCAAAGACACCCATCAGCTTGAGACAATTTCTGCGGTTCACCATTTTTTCCTTATTTTTTTTTATGGAATTCTGTTGCATATTTTCTCCCCTTACAAAGTTCCGAGTCCGTTACACATATACATAACTGTTTAGTTATATCCCATAAGCACTTGTCAGTCAAGTAAAATTTAGTGGGATACAAGTTGATTTGGCTTGACAGTTATATGTTCTTTTTGATAAACAAATCAAGATACCATGTAAATAAGGAACGTGGACGAAATAACTTTCACAAGTAGGCACACAGATTTGGGTCGAATCTGCCCAAATTTCAAATATAGGTTCAGATCACAAAAGTTGTAATAATAACAATTTTGGAGGCAGATAGGGATGAAAAAACGTAATATATTAATGGTAATAGCAGGCTTGACAGGTTTATTTGTTGCTGGATTAGCATATGCGCAGGATGATATTCAATGGCTGGAGCATGATATTTTTACAGATCGTGAAAGGCCAGCTGCTGCTTTCCCTCATACACTTCATGCTGATGATTTAGAGTTGGACTGTCTGGACTGTCACCACATTTACAAAGATGGCGAAAACTTATGGGATGAATCTGAATTGAGTGATTGTACTGCATGCCACAGCCTTAAGGGAAATGGTAAGATATTATCTGCAATGAAGGCGTTCCATGCAAACTGCAAAGGCTGTCATTTAGAGCAAAACAAAGGCCCTGTTACTTGCGGCGAATGTCATCCCAAGCAAAAGAAATAGACGTAACAAATAATGGAAAAGGGGAAATTTTTCCCCTTTTCCATTATTTTTATTTTCAAATCATTGTAGCGATAGCTTCAAGAGCCATAGAATAACCCAGCATACCAAAACCGGAAATTTGAGCTGTAGCTATATCAGCAATCATTGACTTGTGACGGAATGGTTCCCTTTTGTAAATATTGGAGAGGTGAATTTCAATTATGGGAGCATCAACAAGAAGAAGTGCATCACGGATAGCAATACTCGTATGAGTGTAGGCAGCCGGATTGATAATAAGTCCCCGGCAGTCTTCCATTGCGTCCTGTATCTTTTCTACAATTGATCCTTCATGATTTGATTGAAATGTATTTACGGTAATACCCAGTTTTTTACCCAGATTTTCCAGGTTTTTATTAATTTCATCAAGGGTCGTTTTCCCATAAATATCAGGTTCTCTTTTGCCTAACATATTCAGGTTGGGGCCATGGATTACCAATATTGTCTTGGAATCTTCGTGCTTGCTCATAATTTTTCCTTTAAAAAACCAATTGTTTTTTTGTAATCCTGACTTCCAAAAATTGCTGATCCAGCTACAAAAGCATCTGCCCCCGCAATAGAAATTTCATCTATGTTTTTTTCAGTAACTCCGCCATCTATTTCTATCATAGCAGATAATTTTCTATCTTTAATCATTTTGCGAAGAGCCATTATCTTATCAATTGAGTTTTGTATGAAAACCTGTCCTCCAAAACCGGGATTCACACTCATTATCAACACAAAATCAACGAATTCAAGGATCCAGTCTATTGACGAGAGTGGAGTTGATGGATTCAGAGCAACACCTGCCTTTATCCCGAATTCTTTTATCAGTTGTATAGTTCTGTTTAAGTGTACACATGCTTCAACATGGACAGAAATCAAGGTAGCACCTGCTTTTGCAAAATCCGGAATATGGAGATCGGGATTTTCAATCATCAGGTGTACGTCAAGTGGAAGCGATGTAATACTTTTCACAGCTTTCGTAATTATAGGCCCCATTGTAATAGTTGGAACAAAATGACCGTCCATAACATCAATATGTACCCAGTCCGCTCCAGCATCTTCAACGGATTTTATTTCATCTCCTAATTTTGTAAAATCAGCAGACAGTATAGATGGTGCGATAATTTTCATCATAATTCTCCTTAATTTAGGTGCCTGCCCCGTAGGTCTCCGGAAAAGTGCAAGCCGCCTGGTTTTACTGTTGGCCTTTGATTCGTGAACAAACAGTTTTTTATCTATTCATAAATTTCACCTCTTATATCTATTCACAAATTAGAAACGTAGACGAAATAACTTCATCAACTATAGCATCATAGCTTCAGGCCTGACCCCCAGCTTATTTGAGATCTGTCCGGTGATATCCAGCAATTTTTTTTCTCTGTTCAGGATTTACGCCTGCCGCTTTTGCAAATTCAGGCCATTTGTTAATTGAATCAAGTACCTCGTCAATAATTTCAACTGGTTTTGAAATTGATATGGCATTGCCTATGTAAATCAGATCCGACACAGTGAAATCATCTCGTTTGCCATTGATGGTCATTTGATGTTGATGAGTCCATTTCCCGGAAGGATTATGTGAATACATGACATCAAATGCCGGTGATAATTTCCACTGCCCCTGAGGAGTCATTAAAAATGCAATATTTTTTGTATGATCATCCTGATTCCGTCCGATGATGTTGAATACCATCCGCCTAAAAAACTGTATGGCTTCCGCTTTTGTCAGCCGAAGCTGCCGCATGACGGAAAAAGCCTGTTCGTAGCTGTAAGCTCCGACCATATTAAAATCATAATGAGCCAGTCCACATAAAGATTGTAAATGCAGTTTAGCGCCATTACATCGGTCAAATCTTTTTGTAAAAAAATGGGCTCTCTTGTTTTCTTCAAGCAATCGACATTCGGCCATATTAATCCCCGCAGCCTTTGCCATTAAAGAATATGCATACTCTATTCGCCCGTAGCCCTTTGGTTTTCCAGGTTCAATATCGTCAACCCCGTCAAATTTTAACAGCCAGTATTCATATTCTTTGGGGACATCAGATTGTCCGGATATAACATTGCCTTCACTGTTCATTGCAATAACTGCTTTGGGTCTTGCACCGCCGGCAGAGGTTCCAACTCTCAAAATATCTAAAATTGCTTCTGAATTTTCTTTCTCTGAGCTTCCAAAATCAACATCAAGCTGTGAACGTTCCAGCATTATTTTCCGGACAAGCTCTACCATTGAGGCAATTTCCACAGAAACTGCACGCTCAAGCACATTACTAACAGGTGGTTGAAATTCCAAGGCACCCATACCACGTTTTCCAGTATAACAAAGGCGTTCAACAGGGCTGAAATCAGTAGCTGAACGACCATTTCTTGCCAGCCA
>DAOURZ010000243.1 GCA_030627475.1 Deltaproteobacteria bacterium
AGCGCAAACAACAGCTTTAACTTCAGGCCGGTTTACTGATTTTACTACTGAAAGCTGTATAGCATCCAGTGTTTTCAGGCTATATTTTTTAGCATATTTTAACAAAAGTTTTGTTGATTCCAATTTCTCGGTATTTGTAAATTCAGCAACTTCGTAAAGGCCTCTCTTAATGTCCTGAGAGAATAACTTTCTCAAAGACATAAAATTTTCTTCGTCAATTTCACCGCCCCTTACTTTCAAAGATAGTGCGGAATAAAATTCTATGATACTGATATCTGAAATTACAAATTCAGCATCTGCTTCTGCAAACAATTTATCTATAAAATCACTGCCATTTTCACTGTGATATCGTTTAACAATGGCGCTGGTATCAAGAAAATATTTGCTCAAACCCTTTCCTCTCTGCCTTTGATAATAGTGTCCGATAGATTTCCTTTTATTGAGCTAAGCTGTTCACGAACACTATTCAAGGTCATCTCAGAATCTGCTTCCGCTGTAATGAAATCAATTAATGGATTTTTTCTTAGACCCTTTTTCTTCTTTAATTCTAGAAATTCGATAAAATCCAGTACCTGTGAAACCTGTTCTTTATTAAGTTTTTTTGATTTTTTGTATATCTCTTTCGGCAGATTCTCTTTTAGCAGTGTTGTTCCCATTTGAACCCCCTTTTTTATATTTATCCACAAATTTCACTTCTTATATTTATCCACTAATTTCACGAATTGTCACTAATTATTGTTTTCAATCTTTCGTGTAAATTAGTGTAATTAGTGGACGATTAAAACACAAAGCGTTTCCATTCCAGTGATGCTCCGCCAAAGTTTATCAAAACACCCACTTTCAATCCGGAAGCCTTCAAATAATTCAATATCTGAGATTCTTCTTTAGATGTCAGCCTGTCCAACGCTTTCAACTCTACAATGATCTTGTCATAACAAACAACATCCGCGAAGTATTCTTTTTCCAGCCGCTTCCCTTTATAAAAAATTTCCAGTTGTTTTTGTGATTCAAACGGCATTTTTCTATCTTTAAGCTCTATTTCAAAAGCCTCCTGATATACAGCTTCCAGGAACCCGCAACCCAACTCTTTATGCACCTCCATTGCAGCGCCAACTATCTCATATACCTCATCTTTATATATCAGTTCAGTCATCTTCGTATTTTCCCCTGTCCACGAATTACACGAATTATCACTAATTTTTAATTTATTATTTCGTGTAAATTCGTGTAATTCGTGGACAACCAATTTTTACGGCTATTATCTATTTCCGTGCAACAACAGAAGCAACAAAGCAATGGTCAGCGCTTGGCGGGCAGAATTTATCTTCAAAAGTTCTGCTTGTCATACTACATCTTTCGTAGTATACATGCTCGCCATGATACAATCATGGGCTAACAGCCGCTCTCGACGCTTTTACGAACAAGGTAAAATATCCAAATTTGGCGGCATGGATACGGATACTGCTGAAGACTTGCTGGCTACTCTTGATGCTGCAGAATCTCTTAGAGATATAAGTCCTTTAAAAAGTGTCGGTCTGCACAAATTGTCCGGGAACAGGGCGGGACAATGGGCGATGACGATAAACGGGCCATGGCGTATCTGTTTCCGTTTTAAAGACGGTGATGCATTTGATGTTGAAATTACAGACTACCACAGGGGGTAAAATTATGAAACCGATTCATCCGGGACGTATTCTTAAACGTGAAATTACAGCACGAAAACTTTCGGCCAACAAATTGGCTCTGGCATTACGTGTCCCTTCAGGGCGTATTACACAAATTCTTAATGAAAAACGGGGTGTTAGTGGGGAGACAGCGCTAAGGCTATCTCGGTATTTTGGAAACAGTGCTCAGTTTTGGATGAACCTTCAAGTTAGATACGAACTGGCGGTCGCTGAACACAAGATAGGTTCAAAAATTAATGCTGAGGTACAACTAGCCGCTTGATCTTGATGACGCTCAGCCCAAAATCATACCTTTGGACATCCCCAAAGTGCTCCTGGCGAAACAACATCGGGCTCTTTTCATTCAAAACTCAAAATTGCCTTTTTGTCTGTCTGTGTCTCTGACCTCCGATCTCTGTCCTCAGACCATAATCTGGTTGAAAATTCGGAGTTCCCCCCTTTTGGGCCAGCGTCTTTTCTGCCATCTGAACGCACTGCAAGGTATCATTAATATTCAGATATCCCCGTGTCTGGCCTCCTTTTCAATAAACCGTCAACGGATATCCCACAATGGCCTGGACAACAGGCTACCAACGTAAGGCAAAACAGTTTATAAATTCAATCGGTTAGCAGCTCCTTAGATTTTGCTTGATTCCGGTATTACTCTACCTTCTTTCCTTCCAGCAAAACATAAAACTCATTCAGTTTTTGCCTTAACACCTTTTTGGGAATCAGCCTGGTTTCATATTCGGAGATAACCGTTGAACTCAATGATCGACTCAAGGCATATTCCACCACCAGTGATGGCAGTTTTTCATTGTGTTGATATATTTCGTAAAATTGCTTCATTGTCCAAATATTTCTGGCAGAAAAACCTTTAATATTTGGGTCTTTGGACTTGATAAAAGTTGCTGGTTTTTCAACAACACTTTTTCCCCAGCTTTTATGAGCAACTTGCTCTAAAACATATTTTCCAATATTCCAGTAAAACTCAACCAATGTGGTGTTAAACTGTTGGTAAGCTTTTTGTTTAGCTTGCTGAATCCGGATTAAAAGCTCATTGAATTGAGTTTCCAATTTTCCAGACACTGTTTGGTTTTTTTTATTCATCAGCTTCTGTTTGAGTTGAACCAGAAGTTCATCACTTTTACCAAATGAGTGATACAATAAATCCAGTAACTCGCCACTACTGTATCGTTATTTCCTCTTCGGGTTGAGAATGAACAGGAAACTTTGTCAGTATGCCGATTCCTTTCCGCTAATCCACTTCTTAAAACTTAAACCCATTTGTGCTTTTCTGCAACTTATTTACATTTCCTCATAAGAACCATAAATTTCATTTCTATTTTTCTTTAAAAACCGGGCTATCCGTTCCACATAATTTTCAGTAACCTGTGAATGTGTAGGAAGGTTCACTATATGCAGAGAAAGCTTTTCAGCAACAGGATTTTCTCCCCACTTGTAGCACCAAAGCTCAAATTTTTTTGTAATGGGATGGATAGGAGATACAAACCAATTGCCAAGTTCTATCTTTTTTTTCAGCAAGCTTAAAGAATTTCATTCTATCCTTAGGAACGTGAACGAAATAACTTCAGCAACTATGCACGACATAATCCGGTTTGTAAGGCGGTTCTATCTGCATATTCAGAAGGATTTTTTTGTAAATGGCCG
>DAOURZ010000199.1 GCA_030627475.1 Deltaproteobacteria bacterium
AGGATGACTTAATAAGTTTTTTTTATCAAAATCTGAAAACATTAGTTTATCTGTTTAATCTTTTATTTTTTGGCATTATTCCAGTCATCAAGAAAAGCTTTAATACCTTTGTCGGTAAGAGGATGTGCTGCAAACTTGCTAAGCACCTTGAATGGAATAGTAGCAATGTCCGCACCAATAAGAGCAGCATCAAGTACATGCACCGGATTGCGCACACTTGCTACAATTACTTCTGTTTCAAAGGCATAATTATTGAATATCTCAATAATTTGTTCAACCAGCAGCATTCCTTCATTGGAAATATCATCAAGCCTTCCTATAAAAGGGCTCACGTAGGTTGCCCCTGCCTTTGCCGCCATAAGCGCCTGAAGTGGCGAAAAGATAAGTGTAACGTTTGTTTTTATACCCTCTTCCGAAAGTTGACGAGTTGCCTTGATGCCATCAATTGTCATTGGAATCTTGACAACAATATTATCGTGAATACTTGCCAGGCTGCGGGCTTCTTTAAGCATACCTTCAGTATCCAGGCTGATAACTTCCGCACTTATAGGGCCGTCAACTATTTTGCATATCTCTTTTATGATATTTTCAAAATCACCTTCCTCTCTTGCAATAAGAGTCGGATTGGTCGTCACCCCATCAGCCATTCCCATGCTGTTGGCTTCCTTTATTTCTTCTATATTTGCAGTATCAATAAAAAATTTCATTTATTTAACTCTCCGGTTTCAATGCTCTTTTCAAACTGTTCTGAAAAAAGTAATTAGTTTTTCTTTTTATGTAAAGAAACAAACTTGTCCCTGCACTCTGTACTGCAGAAATATAAATCTTTTCCATCAATCAGGAGATGAACTCCATTTTTTTTCGGAAAATATGCCTCACAGAAGGGGTCTTTGATCATTACATCATCAACCACATTACCGGTTTTGCCAACACCTGTATTTCCCTGTGTATCTTTCATCTTCCAGGATTTAAGCAACCTGTAGCAAAGGCATACTACTCCTGCAACTATTAATAATCGAAACAATATTGAAATACCCCTTGTTCTTTATCATCCAGGCTATCCAGGAAATATTGCATATCCATTTTAAAAACAGGATGAACTAATTTTGGATCTATATCACAAACCGGTTTTAATATAAAGCGCCTTTTATGCATTCTATTATGAGGAATAATAAGGTCAGATGAATTTATTATAATATCATCATAAAATATTATATCAAGATCTAAAATTCTGGGGCCATATCTTATTCGATCATCAGTGCGTCCTGTATTTTTTTCAATTGTTTTCAGTTCGTATAAAAGTTGAAATGGATCAAGAATGGTCTCAACTTTTACCACAGAATTAATAAACCAATCCTGATCAATGTAATCAACCGGTTCGGTCTTGTAAAAATTCGATTGTCCGATAATGATAGATTTGTCAGATTCTGTAAGCGCAGAGAGACCTTTCTTACAGTTTAACAGTTTGTTTCCAATGTTTGAACCAACAGAAATATAAGCTGTATGTCTTTCCATTTTGAGTGAGCACCTTAAAATCCAATGGCGCGCATCCTCTCAATAACTTCCTTTATACTTTCTTTACTGACTGTCAGCGCCATCCTTACATATCCCTCACCTGCAGATCCAAACCCATTGCCGGGTGTTACAACTATACCGCCCTTCAAAAGGAGATGACTTGCAAATTTCGCAGAAGTATATCCTTCAGGAACTTCTATCCATACATAAAATGTTGCTTGCGGCTTTTTTGCTGAAAGTCCAAGGCCGGTCAGTCCATCGACAAGTAAGTCACGACGTTCTGTGTACTCTCTGTTCATGTTTTCTACACAGGCCTGATCGCCCTCCAGTGCAGCTATGCCGGCAAGTTGTACCGCCTGAAATGCCCCTGAATCAATATTGCTTTTAACCTGGCCAAGAGCCTGAATCACCTCTGCCCTGCCGACTGCAAAACCTATACGCCATCCTGTCATGTTGTATGTCTTCGACAGGGAATGAAATTCTATGCCCACTTCTTTTGCACCGTCGGTCTCAAGAAAACTTATCGGCCTGTAACCATCGAATGCCATTTCGGTATATGCAGCATCATGACAGATAATAATATTGTGCAATTCTGCAAATGAAACAACCTTTTTAAAAAAATCACCGTCTGCTACCGCTGATGTAGGGTTGTTGGGATAATTAATAAACATTATCCTTGCCTTGTCGGCAATCTCTTCCGGGATAGTATCAAAGTCAGGAAGAAAATTATTTTCCTTTAACAAATCCATAAAATATGTCTGACCACCGGCGAATTTAACTCCTATATCATAAACCGGATATCCGGGGCTTGATACAAGAGCAAAATCATTATTATTGATAAATGCAAGGGGGATATGAGCAATGCCCTCCTTGGATCCAATCAGTGTTACAACTTCCTTGCCCGGATCAAGATCTACGTTAAATCTTCGCTTGTACCAACGGGCGACAGCCTCGTTAAACTCGCCCATGCCTGTGTATGACGGATATTTGTGATTTGCAGGATCCAGAGCAGCCGTATTCAATGCTTTAATTATATGCGGAGGTGTCGGCATATCCGGATCGCCGACACCAAGATCAATAATATCCACGCCTTTTTTTCTAACTTCTTCCTTTTGCCTGTCTATTTCCTTAAAAAGATAGGGCGGTAAATTTTTTAATCTATCTGACTTTTCAATTCTGATCATATATTTTTATTCCTCATATATAGTGCCCGAATGAAAACTAGAAAATTTTTTCAAGTTCAAGGAAGGCGCAAATTTTAACCGCAGGAATACATTGGGTATTTTGAGGATTAAAATTTGCGCCTGACGCAGAAATTGGAAAAATTAGCAGTTTTAGTTCAGGCACTAAATAACAAACGGTTTACGTTTTATAGTTCATTGAAAAATAATGTGAACCATAAACCGGCAACCGTGAGCTGTAAACAGTTATCTTTTTTCTAAAGCTTTAATGCATCTTCCCACAGACAGCCCTTATAAATGACACGGGCATCACCTTCAAGAAAAACATTGTAAAATTTTCCATTATTTTCTTCAAAATAGATATAAAGACATCCCCCGCCTCTTGTGATAACCTTTACAGGAGATTTTCCTTTTGATTTATAATGCATTATAATAGCGGCTGCAACTGAACCTGTCCCGCATGCCAGGGTTTCATTCTCTACTCCTCGCTCATATGTTCGGATTGATATGGCATTGTCTTCACCGGCGCATATAAAATTCACATTTGTTCCGGCAGGTGCATAGCTGTCATGAAATCTTATCTCCCTTCCTGTCTTGACTACCTCCGCATCATCAATAGCACCGGCCGTGATAACTACATGCGGAACTCCTGTATTTACACTGCAAACCTGCTTGAGACCATTTTTCAGTTCAAGATTATAATCTATCTTGAGATCAATGGGATCCGGCATTTTTATTTTTACCTGGTCGTTTTTAACTTGAGCTGAAACAATACCGACTTCCGTCTCAAAAGATACTTTTGTTCCTGAAATTTCATTTAAATATGCAAAGCGGGCAGCGCATCTTGCTCCATTTCCGCACATTTCAGCAGAACTTCCGTCAGAATTAAAAAAACGCCATTTAAAATCAACATTTTCAGATTCTTCAACAAGTATAAGGCCGTCAGCGCCAACAGATATTTTTCTGCGGCAAACCCCGGCGATAAAATCCTGCAAATTATTTTCGTTAATAACTCTATTTCTGTTATCAATAATAATAAAGTCGTTACCGCTTCCGCTCATCTTGTAAAAAGCAATTTGATCCATTAAATTTCCATTCTAAGAAACGTGGACGAATTAACTTCATCAACCAGACGCACAGAGTTGGGTCGAATTTGTTTGATCGCAGATCACAAAAGTTGATGGAATAGCGAGCTATTTCAATATTTTTGGG